>JAEYAR010000093.1 GCA_023404715.1 Bacillota bacterium
GGGAAAGTGGTCGGGGATCATCACGAGCAACAAAGGGCTGCTAAGCCGGTGCAAGCGGCTGGGAATGACGTGCTTTAGCGCGGGCAGCGAGCTGTCGGCCCTCTCGGCCGGCGCGCGCGACGAGCTCGATCGCGTCAGGGCGCTATAGGAGGATGTACGATGGAGACGACGATGGATGCGGCCTATAAATTCGGATGCGGCCGCTTTGTACAGGAGCCCGGCGCGCTGAGCCGCATCGGCGAGGAGGCGGCTAGATTCTCGAAGAGCGTTTTTATCGTCGCGGGTGAGACGGCGCGCGCGCTGACGGAGCGCGCCGTCGCCGGGGCGCTGCAGTCGGCCAATGTGGCGGCCGTTTGGCAGACGCACACAGGCGCCTGCTGCGAGGAGAGCGCCCGCGCCTACGCAGCTGCGGCACGGGCGGCGGGCTGCGGCGCGATCGCGGGCATCGGCGGCGGGCGCGCGCTCGACCTGGCTAAGCTGACCGCGCGGCTTTCGGGTCTGCCGGTGATCTGCGCGCCGACCTCGAGCGCGACGTGCGCGGCCTTTTCGCCGCTCTCCGTCGTCTATACGCCCGAGGGGCGAACGCGCGGCACCTGGCTGTTCCCGCTGGAGGTCGGCGCTGTGCTCGCCGACATGGACATTCTTTTTGACCAACCGCCGCGTTTTCTGGCCGCGGGGATTTTGGATGCGATGGCCAAGTGGATCGAGGTCAGCCATCACCTGCGCCGCCGCACGGCAGGCGAGGGGGCGGATGCACAGATGGCGGCGCTGATCGCGCGCCATGTATACGAGCGCCTGACGGTCCTCGCGCGCGAGGCCTATGCGGACATCTGCGCGGGGCGGCGGACGCAGGCGGTGTGGGATGCGGTTTATCTCAGCATCGCGGGGGCCGGGATGGTCAGCGGCGCGGCGCGCGGGCAGTATCAGTCCGCGCTCGCGCACGCGGCGTATGAGGCGGTGCGCACGCGCTTTACGCTGGAGGCGCAGGGCGCTATGCACGGCGAGATCGTGGCCGTCGCCCTGTTTTGGCAATTGCGCTTTAACGGGATGGAGGAGCTGGAGGCGCCTTTGGCGGCGCTGATGCAGGGAATGCGCATGCCCCTTACGCTGCCCGAGCTGGGTATCGCAGACACACGCGAAAACCGCGAAGCCCTTTGGTCGGATTTGGCCTCTACGCGCTTCGTCCACGCGGCGGATGGCCCACGGCTTTCTGCGGCCATGGACGTATGATCATGCGCGGCTGAGCAGCCAGGTAAGGGCCTTCGCCATGCGACGGTCGTAGTCGGCGAAGTGATTGCCCGGGTTGAGTGCAAATATAGAAGGGAAACCGGCGTTTTTGAATAACGCTAGCGTCTGCTCCGTACAGGATTGCACCTGTGCGAGGCGGGCGTTTTTTGTCCGCGCTTCGAGGTCGCCGAGCGAGAGATAGACGGGGCACGGGGGCAAAGTAGGCAGCACTGCCCCCAGGTATGCGAGGAAGCCATCGTACCACAGGGCGCCCGAGACGCTGGCATAGGCCTGAAACAGATCCGTCTTCGTCATGGCGTAAAGGGCGAAGAGGCCCGAGAGCGAGTAGCCCACGAGCATGCGGCGCTGCGGGGTGAAGCCCAGGCGCGCCTCCGCCTGCGGCAGGGCGTCCGAAGTCAGCGCTTGCAAAAAGCCATCCGCACCCCCGGCGAAATCCTCGCCTTTGCGAAAGGCGCGAGGCGCGGGCCAGGGGCTTAAATCGGCGTTCCAATCGGGCGCCGCGACGGACACGAGGGAGAAGGGACGACCGATGACCAGGCGGCAGATCGATTCGTCCGCTTCGGGCACGGCGGTGAGCAGATAGACGACGGGAGAGGACGCCGTCGCCGCACGGTAGATGGTAAACATGCGCGCTTGCCTTTCAAATAGATTGCATTTTTATTCGTCACAATTTATCTTTTTTCCTCCGTTTCGGCTTCCATCGATTCCCGTTTTTCCCCACGCATAAGGAAGCCGACAAATTCCATACTAGGTTTGTCGAGGAAATCAACGTATGGATAGGGAGGCAACCGGGGTGCGAGCAACAGGCATTGTGCGCAGAATAGACGAACTGGGCCGCGTGGTCATCCCCAAGGAGATCAGGCGGACCTTGCGGATCCGGGAAGGCGATCCGCTGGAAATCTACACCGACAAGGATGGAGAGGTCATCTTGAAGAAGTATTCCCCGATCGGGGAGATCTCCTCCTTTGCCAAAGACTACACGGAGTCGCTCTTCCGTTCGCTGGGGCACATCGCGTGCATCTGCGACCGCGACATGGTCGTATCCGCGAGCGGCGTATCGCGCAAGGAGCTGTGGGATAAGCCCATCAGCCGCGATCTGGAAGCCGCGATTCAGGGGCGACAGGTCGTCAACGTGAGCCGCCAATCCGGCGGGAAGATGCTGGCCGTGACCAACGAAGAGGACGCTGCGGCTTATACGGCGCAGGTCATCTGCCCGATCATCGCGGACGGCGAATCGATCGGCGCGGTGCTGCTTCTCTCGCGCGAGCAGAACGCGAAGATGGGCGATACCGAGATGAAGGTCGCCGAGACCACGGCCTCTATCGTGGGGCGCCAGATGGAACAGTGAAAAAAGGCGTTGGAGACGATTTGTCCCCAACGCCTTTCACCGTTCACGCTCTTTTTGGCGTTTGATTTTTTGCAAGAGATGGTCCGCCTTTTTTGCCTTGTTGAACGTTTCCATGTAAAAGGCGGCGGCGCCAATCACATAGGGGATGGTGAAAGAGCGGAAAACATCCCGCGCCCACGTGGGATGCGGCTCGGCAAAGAGATGTGTGATGCATGTGATGAGAAAGACCAACCCCATGGCGAGCACGTATTGCACCGCCATCACGAGCACGGGCGGCCATCCTTCAAACAGCGTGTGCGCATAAAGCACGGATACAGCCACACCGGTCCAGACCAGCATCATCAACAGGTTCGCGTAAAACTGCCACTCGCCGTTCCACATGGCGTTGATGAACCCCGCGGCGACGGAGATCAGCGTATAGCTGACGCAGGTGGTCAGCAAGACCTCATGAATCCATTTTTTCATGCGGTATCCCTCCCCAGGCCTTCAAAGATCCCTCGAATTGATCCCGGTAGCTGCGGCTGATGATGAGCTGTTCGCCGTTGTCGAGTACGGCGACGACCCGCATGCCGAGCGTCGGGCGGATTCGCCGGACATAATGCAGGTTGAGTACCTGCGACTTGTTGATCCGGGCAAAGCCTTCATTCTCAAAGGCGCTGAGGAAGGCGCTGAGCGTCATCTCCGATTGATAGACTTCCTTTTGCAGGTACAGATACGTGCGCCTGTCCACCGTATCGACATAGCATACGTCTCTCAGCGACAAGAAAACGCGCTCGCTTTTAAGCTTCCCCACGACCCGGGGCGCGCCGTCTTCGATCGCCGCAATGATATGGCGCAGGCGCGGCGTCATGTCGGTATAGTAGATGTCGATGTGCTCCGCCGACGGTTTGGGCTGCTTGAATAGACGGAGTCGCAACCGCTCCCCTCCCTTGGCGTTGTTTATATGGACAGAGCCTCCTTTAAAAAATGGAAAACCTGCTCGGCATACGCCGCCGGATCGTCGATCGCCGCCTCGATGTGGTCGCTGTCCGCCTCCCAGTAGACCTTGTCCGGATGGTCCACCGCCTCAAAGAGGCTTCTGCCCACTTCAACCGGAGCGATTTCATCTCGCGTACACTGGATGATCAGCGCCGGCGCCGTGATGTCCGCCGCCTGTTTTACGGCGTCTACGTCGCCAAAGACAAAGCCGTAGCGGGCCCGCAGGTAAAGATCCGCACAGAAGGCGAAAAACGCTCCGGTTATACCGTCCATCTCCATTACGCCCAACACCATATGTTTCATGTTGTCAAATGAGGAGTCCAACACCAGGGCGTCGAGGTTCTGCCGCCCGTGTGCGGTGGCGGCGTATTGGGCCGCGGTGGCCGCGCCCATAGACTGCCCGTGCACGACGACCGGCAGCTGGGGCGATTGCTGCTCAGCGAAATCCACCATCGCAGCCACGTCGTCTTTTTCAAAGTAGCCGAAGCTGACGAGCGGGCTGGCCGATTCGCCGCTGGCTCGCTGATCCATGGCGTAGACGGCATAACCTCGCTCCAGGTACATTTCGGCGAGGGGCGCGACGCTCAGGCGGTCGCCTCCCTGCCCGTGCACGAGAATGGCGGACCCTACCGGCGCAACCTCGGGGCGATAGACGCCGACAGGGATGGCGGTGCCGTCGGCGGACAGCACCGTCAGAGCCTCTTCAGGCCAACGGCTTTGAAAGGCGGCCAGGTCGTATCCCCAGTCGGCCAGCATCGCGACGCTGTTTGCCCGGGTGTCGTTTCCTTCGTTGCAGTGAAGGACGCCCTCGCCGACGCCGCGGCCGATCTCCCAAGCGATAAAGGATCCCGACACGATCAGCAAGACGACGAGGCCTGCGGTGAGACCAAGTATCCATTTTTTCTTTCTAGAATGATGTGTGACAGCCATGTTTCTCCTCCCGACATGCTTTGTCTTTTCATTATAGCAGGTGGGGCGTTCATGGCAAGCTTCGCCTGCGCGAGATGCGAAGACGGACGCATATGTTGCGAATGAATACAGCGGTACAAATCTGCGGCGCACAAATGAGGACGAGCCTACGGCCACCTCGGCGGCGAATCCGGGCAACGCATGCGCCTCTTGAGCGCGCGCAGCTCTACATAGCAGCCGCAAAGCGCGCAAACGCCGCTTTGCAGGTGAGCGCAGGCCTTGCAATGCGCCAGCCTCGCCCTGTAGACGGCGTCGTCCGCGCGCTTCTCTTCCGGCAGCGCGTCCTGCCATTCCTGAAGCAGGCGCTGCAGCGGCCGCTCGTCCGCCATCTCGGATAGCAGGCAACGGCGGCAGGTTAGGCGCATGTGATTTCACACACAGCGCAGGCGGGCAGGTCGAGCGCGAGCACCCCGCCCTGCAGCATGGCGCCTGTAAAGGGGCGAACGGCGAGCGGCGAGCTGTCAAAGTCGTTGTACGCGTCCATGGCGCCGGTCAGAATGCGCGCACTGACGTCCTTAACGGCAAAATCCGTCACGTCGATCTCGGCCTTCGCCGCCTCGGTCGCAGAGGTATTGGTGACGGTGATCGTAAGCCGGCCGTCCTTTGTCGAGGCCGAGGCATAGAGCTGCGCCACGCCGTCTGCGGCGGGCGCGCCGCCTTCCACAAAGCAGTCGACCGCGCACGCATCTTGGTGCGCCTGATACAGGTCGAACACGTGATAGGTGGGCGTGAGCACCATCTTTTCCCCTTCGGTGAGGATCACGGCCTGCAACACGTTTACCATCTGGGCGATGTTCGCCATGCGCACGCGGTCGCAGTGCTGCTGGAAGATGTTGAGCGTCAGCGCGGCGACGACGGCGTCTCTCATCGTGTTTTGCTGGTAGAGAAAGCCGGGATGGGTGCCCGGTTCCACGTCGTGCCAGCAGCCCCATTCGTCCACGAACAGCGATATGCGCTTTTCCGGGTCGAACTGGTCCATGATCTGGCTGTGTCGGGTCACCAGCGTCTCCATGTGAAGGGCTTTCCTGAGCGTGCGGTAATACGCCTCCTGCCCGAACGCCGTCGCGCTGCCCTTATGCGCCCACGAATCGCCCGGCACGGTGTAATAATGCAACGTCAGCGCATCCATAAAGCGCCCGGCGCGCTCCATCAGCACGGCGGTCCAGCGGTAATCGTCCGTATTTGGGCCGCAGGCGATGCGCACGAGCTTGCGCTCGCCGTAGTCGCGGCAGAACGTGTTGTAGCGGCGGAATTCGTCCGCATAGTATTCAGGGCGCATATTGCCGCCGCAGCCCCAGCTTTCGTTGCCTACGCCGAGGAATTTTACGCCGAACGGCTCTTTGTGGCCGTTCTGGGCGCGCTCGAGCACCACGGAGGATTCGCCGTCGCTGTTGAGGTATTCCACCCATTCGCTCATCTCGCGCACGGTGCCGGAGCCCAGGTTGGCGTTGATGTAGGGCTCGCAGCCCACCTGGCGGCAAAGCTCCAGAAATTCATGGGTGCCAAAGCTGTTGTCCTCCACCACGTAGCCCCAATTGGTGTTGACCATGCGCTTTCTGCTTTCCTGCCTGCCGATGCCGTCGCGCCAGTGGTACTCGTCGGCAAAGCAGCCGCCCGGCCAGCGCAGCACAGGCACGCGGATATTGCGCAGCGCCTGCACGACGTCCTTTCGCATGCCGTTTTCGTTGGGGATACAGCTGCCCTCGCCCACGAAGATCCCCTGATAGATGCAGCGCCCCAGATGCTCCGCGAAGTGGCCGTAGATGTTCTTGTCGATCGTGCCCAGGACGCGCTTCGTCTGAATGGATATGTGCGTCATGTGAATTCCTCCTCGCCGCGCTTTGCGCGGTTAATCTTTATGTTGTTTTCGGGCTGCGATGGCAGGTCCCTGCCCTTTCGGTGACGCTCCACTGTTTTCATTATATCGAAATCGCCCGCCGCGCGCAAGGTGCGCCGCAAATTGCCCGGCGGCTTGACATCCGCCGCCGCGTGCGCTATGCTGACGGAGCACTGCCATCCACAGAAAGAAGGCCCGCCCATGATTGAAATCAGGGACTTATCGTTCAGCTATACCCGGCAGCCGTTTATTACGGACATGACGTTTTCCGTCGGGCAAGGCGAAATCTTCGGCTTCCTCGGGCCCTCGGGGGCGGGTAAAAGCACGTTACAGAAAATCCTGACCGGCCTGCTGCCGCGCTACGGCGGGAGCGCCAAGGTGTTTGGCAAGGAGGTAAAGCGCCAGAGCAAGGATTATTACGAGCGCATCGGCATCGACTTTGAGTTTCCAACCCTGTATGAAAAACTGACCGCGCGGCAAAACCTTGCGTTTTTTGCTTCGCTGTATAAAAAGCCGCCGCGCGATCTGGATGAGCTGTTCGCGAGCGTAGAGCTGACGCGCGACGCGGAGAAAAAGGTGGGCGACTACTCGAAGGGCATGAAAAGCCGCCTCGGCTTTTTGCGCGCGCTCGTCAACGATCCGGACGTACTGTTCCTCGACGAGCCGACCAGCGGGCTCGACCCGACCAACGCCCGTTTGATGAAGGACGTCATCCTGGCGGAAAAGGCGAAGGGCAAGACGATCATCCTCACCACTCATAACATGTTCGACGCGCAGGAGCTTTGCGACCGTGTCGCCTTCATCGTCGCGGGAAAGATCGTGGCGCTCGATACGCCCCACGCCTTGGTGATCGGAAAGGGCGAAGGGGCGCTGACCTACTCCTGGCTGGAAGCGGGCGTGGAGAAAACCAGCGAATGCCCCCTGACGCAGACCGGGAGCGACGCGCGGCTTCAAGCCTTGGTTCGCGAGGGACGGCTGCTCACGGCCCACACTACCGAGCCGAATCTGAACGATATATTCATCCAGGTCACCGGGAGGTCGCTGCTATGAGGGTATGGAGACTGACCGTTGGGGACGTGCGATTTCAATGGCGGCATGGCTTCTATCTCGTTTACGCGATTTTTACCGCTTTCTATCTGCTGGCCTTGGCGGCGGTGCCGCAAAGCGCACGACGTACCGTCGCCGCCGCGATGATATTCTCCGATCCCGCGGCTATGGGCCTTTTCTTCATGGGCGCGATCATCCTGCTGGAGAAAAGGCAGGGCGTGAACTGCGCCCTGGCCGCCTCCCCTGTGCGCGTATGGGAGTATGCCCTCGCCAAGCTGCTATCCCTTGCGGCGATCGGGCTGGCGGTGAGCGTAGTCCTCGCCATAGCCGGGGGCATTCAAAACCTCCTTTTATGCGCCGCCGGCGTGTTGCCGGCCTCCTTTATCTGCTCCGCCTGCGGGCTTGCTGCGGCCATGAAGAGCCGGTCGCTCAACCAATTCGCACTGTTCGCCGCGCCGTTTGAGGTCTTGATAGCCCTTCCGCCGGCCTTGCTTCTGTTCGGCGTGGACAGCCCGCTGCTCATGGCGCATCCGGGCGTGGCGGCGGCCCTGTTGATTTACGGCGACCCGCCCAGCGCGGCGCTGTGCGTTCTTTCGCTGGCCGGCTGGTGCGTTCCGGCCTGGTGGCTGTGCGTTCGCACCGTGCGGCAAAGCTTTGTCGGGAAGGGAGGTGCGGGCGCATGAAGGCATATCTATCGCTTACCAGACAGTTTTTTGCGCTAATCTGGTCGGACGTCATGCTGGCCGTCTTGCTATTCTTGCCTTTGGCGACGGGGTTTCTCTTCCGCTTTGGTCTTCCCGTCCTGGAGGGCTATCTGTGCGGGCGGTTTTCGACGGACGCGCTGCTCGCCCCTTACTATCCGGTATTCGACCTGCTGCTGGCGGCGATGACGCCCCTGATGTTTTCCGCAGCCGGGGCGATGGTCATCCTGGACGAGGCGGACGCCGGGATTGCGCGGGCGATTGCAGTCACGCCTGTCGGCAGGAAGGGATATCTCGCCTCCCGGATCGGCGTTCCGGCCCTGCTCGCCGCGGCTTACTGCGCCGGCCTGCTCGCGATCTTCAAGCTATCCCCTCAAAGCGCGCCACGATTGCTTTTGCTTGCGCTATGCTGCGGGGCGCTGGGCGTTGCGGTGGCGTTGCTCATCTCCGCCTACGCCCAAAACAAGGTGGAGGGAATGGCGCTTTCCAAGCTGTCCGGCCTCTTTTTCATCGGTCTGCCGGTCGCGCTTCTGGTCCCGCCGCCTGTGAAATACCTGGCGGGAATCCTGCCCACGCTTTGGATGACTGAGCTGGCGACGGGGGGCAGCCTGCTGCTCGCGGCCCCCGCGCTCGCCTCGTCCGTTCTATGGGCCGCCCTGTTTGCGCGGCATTTCGCGAAAAAGATACTGGGTTAAGCGCGGCAAAGCTTGGCGGGCCAATCCGTACTGTGCGGATTGGCCCGCCGGCATGTAAAGGCGGCGCTTATCCGTCAAAGCGCCCCAGGTCCAGCGTCACGCGCACGCCGCCGCCGCGCTTTGCCTCAATGCGGCAGCCGTCGGCCTGCGCATAGGTGAGGCGGATGCGCTCGAATACGTTTTTCAGGCCGATGCCGTGCGCGTGCGCCGCGGGCTCGACGTGCCCAGCCAGAACCTGATCGAGCCTTCGCTGCGGCGCGCCGGAGCCGTTGTCGTCCACGATGAGCAGCAAATGCCCCGCCTCGACGCGGCTGGCGACGCACAGCTTGCCCCGGTAAGGAATGTCGCTAAAGCCGTGAACGATAGCGTTTTCGACGACCGGCTGCACGAGCAGGCGCGGCACCGGGTGCGCGCCATGCGCGGGGTCTACGCACGCCTCGTAATCGAACGCATTTTGGCTTCGCATCTGGCGCAGCCTGACATACGCTTCGACGCAGCGCAGCTCGTCTTGCAGGCTCGCCATCGCGTCGGTGCGGGCGATGGAGTAGTTGAGCAGGCGGACGAGGGAGAGCAGCGCCGAGCGTACGTCCTCACTTCTGTTTTCCTTTGCGAGGCTGGCGATGCAGGCGAGCGTGTTGCCCAGGAAGTGCGGGTGGATCTGCGCCTGCAGGCTGTCGATCTCCAGCCTGCGCTGGCGATCGAGCATCGCGGCCTGCTCGCGCATGAGGGCGCCGACGTCGTCGACCAGCGATTGCAGGGCGGTGGAGAGGATGCCGACCTCGTCGGTTCTGCGCATCTCCGCCTGAAAGGAGAGGGCGAGCGGCGAGGACGAGCGGCGCAGCTTATCCGCCAGGCGGGCGAGCGGGCGCGTGTAATAGCGCCCAAGCAGGGTGAACGAGAACCCGAGCAGCAGCAGGTGCAGGATGCCGACGAGCAGGTTCGTCGCCTCGATGGGACGGATGGCGTCGCGCACCGCTTGCTTTTTGACGAAGGCTACGAGCGTCCAGCGCATGCAGATCGGCAGGCGCGCGAGCGTCAGATAGTCGGTGCCGCTAATGCGACGCTGTGTGCCGGCAAAGCCCTGCTCCGCCATAGAGGCGATCTCCTGCCCCAGCACCGCGCGCGTGAGCGCAGCCGCCTCGCCGATGCCGGGGGAGACGTAATCGCCGCTGACGGCGACGAGCGCGCCCGCTTCGGAGACGACGGCCCACGTGATCTCCTGTGCGCCGCTGGAGTGCAAAAGATCCGCCAGCATGGTGCTCAGGCGCACCTCGATGACGGCTACGGCCGTCCCTGCGGGCATTTCGATGGGGATGTACAGGGCGAATGTAGGCAGAAGCGTCAAAGAGGATGTATACGGCTCGGTCCATCGGATGCCACGGTAACGCGAGGCGTTCGCTTCCTCAAAACATGCGTGAAGCTGCTCGCTGCCGAAGACCTCGTACATCGGCTGCGCGCTGCAAAGCGCGCGCCCATCGTCGAGCACGCAGGCGGCGAGCTGGATTTTGTCCGAGTTTCCGCGTTGAAAGCTGCTCAGCGTGCTCAGAATGCGGTTTTCATCGCCACCCAGCAGGGACAAGGCGCTGGCAAGGTTGCGAAGCGACGTATTGAGCCCCTCGGCATATAGCTCCAAGTAGTCCGCTGAGCGGTCGAGCACCAAGCGAAGGTCCTCCTCCTTTTGTGCGAGCAAAACGCCGCCTGTACCGCGCAGCGTGAGCGTCAGCCAGCTGAGCAGCAGCAGGGCGGATAGGAGCAGCGAGAGCAGCACAAGCCTGCGCGCCAAGCAGGTCACCTCCTCGTCTGCCCGGGCAACAGGCCGAAATGCTTTTGATACAGGCTGGAGAAGTACTGCGCATTGCGGATCCCCACCTGCTGGGCGACCTCGTACACCTTAAGGGAAGTATGCTGCAAAAGCTCCCTGGCGCGCTCCATGCGCGCAGCGCACAAATAGTCGCGGAAACGCATGCCGGTTTGCTGGGTGAAGAGGCTGCCGAGATAATTGGTAGACAGGCCGATCTCCCGCGCGAGCAGCTCCAGTGTGATGTCCTCGCCCAGGCGATCGCGCACCGCCTGCAGCGCGCGCTGCACCTCGTAGCGGTAGGCGGTCTGCGGGTTTGAGGCGGCTGGGCCGGACAGCCTGCTCAGCACCGCGCCCAGCTCGTCGTCCGTGTATTCGCCCTTGGTCAGGTATTCCGTGACCCCATAGCGCAAGGCCTTGCGGGCATAGTCGAAGTCGCAGTAGGCCGTAACGATGATAAAGGCAAGGCCGGGCGCGCGCTCCTTCGCCAGGCAGATGAAGTCGAGCCCGTCCATGATGGGCATGACCACGTCGACCAACGCGATGTCGGGCTGCAGAGAGTCCACCGCCTGCAGCGCGTCGCGCCCGTTTTTTGCCTCGCCCGCCCATTCGCAGCCGTAGGCGGCCCAGTCAAAATGGCGCAGCGCCATCAGGATGGGTAGGTCGTCGTCTATGCACAGCACCCGTGAAAGCCCCATTGTCCCACCACCTAAACGTTTTAAGCCGGCGGACAAAAAAGATATAACAGACGTAGTTTGGGAGCGAATCCGCCCTTTTAGCGCCTGTTTCAGGATGTCATAAAACGTTTGCCTTTTGCACAATCATTATGGCATATCGTCGCTGGCGGATCAAGCGAGCGGCCGGATTTTGTTGGTTTTTGATGGATTTTGTTGGTTTCCCTGATTGAAGCGCAGAGGGCTTTACGGGATAATATGGGCGGGAGGTGGTAAACCGTGCTCAAAGCGCGCGTCGGGGCAAGGCGGCCTGGTAACAGGCTGATGCGCAGTTATCGCAAAGCGTTGCTGTTCATGATGATCCCGGGCCTGATCTATTACATCGTCTACAAATACCTGCCCATGTACGGGGTGCTGATCGCCTTTAAAGATTTCCGCATCAAGGCCGGCATCCTGGGATCGCCCTGGGCCGACCCGCTGTTTAAACACTTTACCTACTTTTTTCAATCGCCTTACTGTATGCAGGTGCTGGGCAACACGCTATTCTTAAGTCTCTTTAAAATCCTGGCCAACACCCTATCCTGCATGGGGCTGGCCATCCTGCTCAGCGAGGTGCGCGTGCCATGGTTTAAGCGGACGGTACAGACGATCACATACCTTCCGCATTTCCTCTCCTGGGTCATCGTTTACGGCATTCTGTACGCGTTGCTATCGGAGAGCTCGGGCCTCGTCAACGTGCTGCTGCGCGCGGCGGGCCGCGAGACGGCGCCCATCTTAACGAACGACGCCGTGTTCCGCTGGCTGCTCGTCCTTTCCGACGTATGGAAGGATTCGGGCTGGGGCGCGATCATCTACCTAGCCGCCATCGCCGGCATCGACCCGGCGCTATACGAATCCGCACAGATCGACGGCGCGGGTCGCTTGCGCCGCATCTGGCACATCACGCTCTCGGGCATCCGTCCGACGATCGTCATCGTGCTCATCCTGCGCATGGGCAGCGTGATGGACGCGGGCTTCGACCAGGTGTATAACCTGTATAACGTGCAGGTGTATTCCGTGGCGGACATCATCGACACCTGGGTTTACCGCACGGGTCTGGAACAGATGAACTTCAGCCTGGCGACGGCGGTCGGCCTGTTCAAGTCGGCCATCAGCATGGCGCTGCTCGTTAGCGTCAACGCAGTGGCCCGCAGATGGGAGGAATCGCTGTGGTAAGCCGCATCAAGCGTACCGAGCCCTTCGACGTGTTCGTCTACGCGGTGCTCACGGCGCTGGCCCTGCTGATCGTCGTGCCGCTATACTACGTGGTGGTGCTCTCCTTTACGACCTATACCCAGTACATCCAATCGGCGGGCGCGGTCTTCTTCCCGTTTCCCATCAGCCTGGACGGATACGTCCACTTTCTGCAAAATGCGTCCGTACCGCGCTCGTTTGGCGTAACCCTCGTGCTCACAGCCGTGGGTACGGCCGGCAACATGGTGTTTACCGTGCTCATGGCCTACGCGCTCAGCCGCAGGGAGCTGCCTTGCCGCAAGTTCTTTACGCTCTTTACGCTCATCCCCATGATGTTTAGCGGCGGCCTGATCCCCACGTTCTACGTCGTACGCCTGACGGGCATCATGAACACGATCTGGGCGATGATCCTGCCCTCGCTCATCTGGTGCTACAACCTGACCATCACGCGCTCCTTCTTTTCCGGCATCGACGACGCCTATATCGAGGCCGCGCGCATCGACGGGGCGAGCGAGCTGTGCATCCTCGTGCGCGTGCTGCTGCCGCTCGCCCGGCCCGTCATCGCGACAGTACTGCTCATGTACGGCGTAGGTCACTGGAACGAGTTCTTCGCGGCGCTGTACTACGTGCAGGACCCCAGGCTGCAGCCGCTGCAGGTCGTATTGCGCGGGATTTTGACGCAGGCGCAGTCCACGTTGGAAGAGACGAACGCGGAGCTGACCGCGAGCACGCAGGCGATGAAGCAGGCCGCCGTCGTCATTACGGCGCTGCCCGTCGTACTGGTATACCCGATGCTGCAAAAGCACTTCACGCAGGGACTGACGCTGGGCGGCGTCAAAGGTTGAGCGCCCGGCGAAGGCAATAAAAATCGAGGAGGAAGAATACATGAAGACACGGAAAATCCTGAGCGCGCTGCTCGCGCTGGCGCTGATCCTGGGTCTTGCGCCGACGGCCCTGGCCGAGGTGACGGACCTGAGCCGCAAGATCACCCTTACCTATTACCACAACGGCGCCGGTCAGGGCCGGTTCCCGGACGACCAGGACGAGATTCTCAAGATCCTCAATGAAAAGTTCAACATGGATCTGCAGCTCAACATCATCGAGAGTGAGTACGAGAGCAAGCTGAATTTGCAGGTGGCCAGCGGCAATACGCCGGACATCATGCAGGTATCCGCCTCGCAATTTGAAAGCTTCTACGAGCAGGACCTGCTGCTGCCCATCGAGGAGTACATCGACCGGATGCCCAACTTCCTAGCGACGTATCCGGGCATACAGGACGATCCGACGCTGCGCGTAGACGGACACCTATACTTCCTGGAGGGCAACAAGCCCGCCGACCAGATCGTCAAGAGCTACTCCAGCCTTTGGGTACGCAAGGATTGGCTTGACAAGCTCGGCCTAGAGGCGCCTAAGACGCTGGATGAGTTTCAGGCGGTGGCCGTCGCCTTCGCCACGCAGGACCCGGACGGCAACGGCGTAAACGATACGTTCGGCTATTCTGGCATGGGCGGCGTGGCGACGCAGTACTGCGCGCTGAACCCGATTCTGGGCGCATTTGGCACGGGCAATCAGGATTGGCTGATCGAGGACGGCGCGCTCGTCTATTCGGCTACGCAGCCGGCCTACAAAGAGGCGCTGGCCTGGCTGCGCGACTTCATCGCGACGGGCGCGGTAGACCCTGACATCATGCTGATGAATACGTTTGATCAGGTGCGCGAGAAGGTATATCGCAACCAGGTCGGCATGATCTATTTTAGCTGGGCGGAATTCATCAAGCCCCCGTACGACGAGATGCTGAAGGAAATGACGCCGGACGCGCAGTGGATACAGATCGCTCCGCCGCAGGGCCCGGCAGGCGCCTACGACTGGGTGTACGACATCCCTGGCGCGAAGAACAAGGGGCGCGTGCTCTCAGCGGACCTGGCCAAGGATCCCGTGAAGCTCGAACGCGTGCTCTCCTATCTCGACTATATCGTGGCGGGCGAGGGCGCCGACCTCGTGTGCTACGGCATCGAAGGCGTGCACTACAACAAAGTGGATGGCAAGATCGTGACGACCGACCGCGTAGGCGAGGTCAGCTATCTGTGGCAGCATCAGGTGATGAGCCGCAACGAACCCGTGTATCTGGCCACCAAATTCCCCGGATGCTCGGAGGAAATCGCTTTCGCGGCGGGCCTTGCGCGCCTTGACGGCTACAACAACTTCGTGGCAACCCCGACCGGCCTTAACAGCGCGGACCTCAAGCGCTATGTCGAGGAGGAGACCGTGCGTTTCCTGTACGGCAAGCGCGACTTTGATACGTTCGACGACTTTGTCAAGACGCTTTACGAC
This sequence comes from Bacillota bacterium, assembly GCA_023404715.1. Lineage (GTDB taxonomy): Bacteria > Bacillota > Clostridia > Christensenellales > Aristaeellaceae > Beduinella. The sequence continues at coordinate 14,860 of JAEYAR010000093.1, forward strand.
GTGTATGGCCTTGCACAATACGTTGAAGGCGGTACGCAGGCTTTGAAAGCGGCCGGGCTGCTTTGAGATAGGAGGACATATGCGGTTTGACAGGCAGGTGCCCGACGGCGGTCATTACGACGTCGTCGTATGCGGCGCGGGCCCCGGCGGCCTGAGCGCGGCGCTAAGTGCCGCGCGGCTGGGGCGGCGCGTACTGCTAATGGACCATGCGGGCTGCGTCGGCGGCTATCTGACGAGCGGGCTTATGGGCATCGCGCTCGACATGCCGGGCAAAGGCGGGATCCCGCTGGAAATCACGAAGCGCATGGAGCGCGCCGGCGCGCTACGCTGGGTGGATGAGGCCAGCTATACCTACGACATCGAGACCATGAAGGCCGTGCTGGAGGAGATGCTGCTCGGAGCGGGCGTGGACGTGCTGCTCTACGCCCGGGCGAGCGCCGTGAACATGGACGGCGCCCGCATCCAGGAGGTGCTGGCGGACGGCATGGTCAGCGCGGGCTTCTCGGCGGAGTGGTTCGTGGACGGCACGGGGCACGGTAGCCTCGCCGCCCTGACGGGCTGCGCCTTCGAGACGGGCCACCCGCAGACGGGCGAGCGCCAGCCCGCGAGCCTGGAGGCGCTGGTGACGGGCGTCGGGGAGAACTGGGCTTCGGACATCCACAATCCGCGCGTCAAGCGCGCGTTGCGCGAGCTGCTGCGCAGCGCGGGCGTCGAGCCCAGCTATCAATCCCCGCTGCTCTTCGAGCCCGTGCCGGATAGCCCCGTATGGGTGATGGCGGTGAACCACGAGTACGGCGTAGACGCGGGGGAAATCTTTTCCGCCTCGCGCGCGACGGTGCATGCGCGGGCAGAAATTGTCCGCGCTGCCAGAGCCCTGAGAACGCTTCCGGGGTGGGAACGTTTTACGCTCTGCGCGACATCGGAGCAAATCGGCCTGCGCGACAGCCGGCGCATACAGGGATTGTACCGGCTTACCGTACAGGATGCGGCCCAGGGGCGCCATTTTGCGGACGGCGTCGTCCCGGTATCCTTCTGTGTGGACGTACACCCGCTCAGCGCGCAGGAGACCCCGGGCGTACACGAGCGGGCATGGCGCATCCGCCCCTTCGAGGTGCCGATGCGCAGCCTCATCCCACAGGAAGCGGAAAACCTGCTCATGACGGGCAGGTGCATCAGCGGCGACTTCTACGCGCACGCCGCCTATCGCATGACCTGCACCGCCGAGGGGACGGGCGAGGCCGCGGGCATCGCGCTGGCCGGACTGAAGCCTGGACAGCGCGTACAGGAGATCGACGGCGCGGCGGTCGCGAGGGAGATGCATCGGCGCGGGTACGGCCTTACGCTGACAGACGAATAAAAGATACGGGCAGCGGTCCGAAGCAAGGACCGCTGCCTTTTGTATGCTCCGCGGCTTACAGCGGAAAGAACTGCTGCGTTGCGGGCGGCACGGAGTTGAAGTACGCGGTGACGATGGGGTTTTCCTCGCTGCGCATTTTTTGGCGCCACTGACTCGGCGAGATGCCGTGGATGCGACGGAACTGGCGGCTGAAGCTGGAGGGCGAAGGGTAGCCTACCTGCATGCCGATGTCGGTGACGGAGTATTCGCAGTTGTACAGCAGCACGCAGGCGCGGTCGATACGGATGACCTGCAGGTAATCCAGAGGCGCCCAGCCGAGAATTTGGCGGAACAGACGTCGGAAATGCGACGTGCTGACGTGACAGAGCTGCGCGAGCTCCTCGATGGAGACGTCGTTCATATAGTTTTCCGCGATGTAGGAGATAGCCGGGGCGATGCAGCCCAGGCGCGGGTTGATAAAGTGTTCGCTGGGCGGCATGGTGGGCGATATGCGCAGGAACATGAGGAAGAGCGCGTAGAGCAGCTCGCGCACCACGTGATGGTAATGCTGGCGCTGCTGCTCCATTTCGCTGATGACCATTTCCGTCAGCGCGAAGATTTTGGGGTAATCGCGAGCGGTGAGAATGCAGTCTTCCCCGGAGAGCACATGCTGATACTGGTTGATCGCGTTCGCAAGGCGCGGCGAGAGCTGGGGCAGCAGCTGGATCGGGTCGACATAAATCCACTTCCAGCCGCAGACGCTCTCCTCATCCACGATGTTGGCGTGCGGCGCGTTCGGCGGCGCCAGCACGATGGCGGGACCTTCAAAGGGAACGACCTTGTCGTCGACAAAGTACTGTCCGCTGCCTTGGTAGAGATAGCCGATTTCGAGGCAGTTGTGAAAGTGCATTCGGGTGACCGGCTCTCGCTTATACTGCCACGAACCGCCCAAAAGGCCGATGACCGGGAAGTGAGCTGGAAGGTCGAAGTGCCGGTAAAAGATGTTGCGTTTCATCTCCTGGTCGTCGTCCATAGGAGCACCTCCTCACATAAGATGCGTGCAAATATGATTATAGCAAGCATCTTCGGGATGTCAAGGGGCGGTAAATACGATAAAATACATTTAGAAAAATCATATATACAGGCAATAGTGTGAGCGATTCTGCGCCATATTTGCCTGCTTTTGACTATGTAGAGGCATCAAAAGCCGATATAATAGTGGCAGACAAAAAAGCATGCATTTTGAGTAATAAGATTAGATTGGTGGGATGTTCATGTTCCGATACGCCCTGCGGCGGCTCATCACTTCGGTCGTTACGCTCTTCCTCGTCATCACGCTCACCTTCTTTTTGATGCAGACGGTTCCAGGCGGCCCGTTCCTCGGAGAAAACGTCAACCCGGAGATTACCGCGCGCCTGCTCGCGAAATACGGTTACGATCAGCCGTTGCTCACGCAGTACGTGAATTACCTCAAGGATCTTTTCGTCGGCGATATGGGCGTATCCATGGTCGTCAAGTCGGGCGAGCCGGTGACCTCGGTGATTGCCAGCCACTTTCCCATATCGTTTCAAATCGGCATGATCGCCCTGCTCATCGCGGTCTTTGTGGGCATTCCGCTTGGCGTGTTCGCCTCGATGAAGCACGGCTCGATCTTCGATCGGGTATTCATCTTTTTATCCTCGCTCTTCGTCTCCGTGCCCAGCTTTATCATGACGATCGCGCTGATGCTGATCTTCGGCGTGTGGCTCAAGACGCTGCCGATCGCCTATCTGGAGAACTGGAAGTCCTACATCATGCCGGTCTTCGGCATGGCGATTTACCCGATGTTTAACCTCGCGCGGCTTACGCGCACGACCATGCTGGACGTCATCGGGCAGGACTACATCAAGACCGCCCGCGCGAAGGGCCTTTCTACGTTCAAGATCATGTTCAAGCATGCGCTGCGCAACGCGATCATCCCCGTGGTGACGGCGCTGGGTCCGATGATCGCCGGCATATTGACGGGTTCGTTCGTCGTGGAGAAGGTGTTCGCCATCAACGGCATCGGCAAGTATTTCATTTCCTCCATCAGCGCGCGCGATTACCCGCTCATCATGGGCACCACCATCTTCTTTGCCGCGCTGCTGATCGCCTGCAACTACGTGGTGGATTTGCTCTACGGCATCATCGATCCCCGGATCAAGATGTGACCTTTAGATGGAAGAGAGGAGGATCGAAATGCAATCAAACCCGGATATCATGAAGGAATACGGCATCTCGCCGGCGGATCTCGCTCCTGCGACGGCGCAGGAGAAGGAATCCATCGACCAGATGCGCCCCTCGGTCTCCTATTGGAAGGACGCCATGCGCCGCTTTCGGCGCAACAAGCTGGCGATGTTTATGCTCGTGCTGCTGACGATCATCATTCTGCTGGCCGTACTCGGGCCGATCGTCTCGCCCTATTCGTACAAGGAGCAATCGCGCGACGTGCGCCAAGGCCCCTCGGTCACCCACCCGCTGGGCACGGACAAGCTGGGGCGCGATATCTTCGTGCGCGTCATGTACGGCACGCGCATATCCTTGCTGGTCGGCGTGGTGACGATGGCGCTCGTGTGCCTGGTCGGCATCACGTACGGCGGCATCGCGGCCTATATCGGCGGCTGGTGCGACAACCTGATGATGCGCTTCGTCGACCTGATGATGACGATTCCCTCCATGCTGATCATCATCCTGCTCTCCGTAGTCATGCGGGATCCCTTAAAGGCCATGCTCACGAGCGGCAGCTTCAGCGGGCTGGCCTCGCTGGGCTCGGGCCTGATCTCCATCTTTATCGTGCTGGCGCTGTTCAACTGGCTGGGTATGGCCCGGTCCGTGCGCGGCGCGCTGCTCATGAACCGCAGGCAGGAATACGTGCTGGCGGCGGAGGCCATGGGCGCGAAGTCGAAATGGGTGATCGGCAAGCACCTGCTGCCCAATTCTATCGGCGTGATCATCATCAGTGCGACGGGCGTCGTGCCCAGCGCGATCATGACCGAATCCTTCCTCAGCTTCATCGGCCTGGGCGTGTCCGCGCCGGTTCCCTCGCTGGGCTCCATGGCCAACGACGCGCTCAACGGCATCATCAGCTATCCTCTGAACATGGTGTATCCCGCCGTGCTCATCAGCCTGATCATCCTGTGCTTCAACGTGCTGGGCGACGCCCTGCGCGACGCGCTGGATCCCAGGATGCGCAAATGACGAGGGCAGTGCAAAACGACAGGAGGATATGCTTATGAACAAGACCCACCCGATCCTCGAAGTTGAAGATATGAGCGTGGAATTCCATACGCCCGCAGGCATCGTGCACGCGGTCAGCCATGCGTCTTTCACGCTGCACGAGGGCGAAATCCTGGGCATCGTGGGCGAGAGCGGCTCGGGCAAGTCCGTCACGGCCAACGCGATCATGCGCCTTTTACCCGATACGGCGCGCGTCACCGGCACCATACGCCTCAAGGGGCGCGATATCAAGAAGATCAAGACCAAGGAATTCAATAAGATCCGCGGCAAGGATATCGCGATGATCTTTCAGGACCCCATGACATCCCTGAATCCGTTGTACACAATCGGCAATCAATTGGAGGAGACGCTGGAGCTGCACATGGGCCTGAAGGGCGAGGCCGCGCATAAGCGTGCGATCGAGCTAATGGACATGGTGAGCATCCCGCAGCCCGAGATGCGGGTAAAGCAGTACCCGCACGAGTTCTCCGGCGGCATGCGCCAGCGCGTGATGATCGCCATGGCGCTTGCCTGCAACCCATCGATCCTCATCGCGGACGAACCGACCACGGCCCTGGATGTGACCATTCAGGCGCAGATTTTGGAGCTCATGCGCGATCTGCAAAAGGAGGTTGGCACCGCGATCATCATGATCACCCATGACCTGGGGATCGTCGCCGACCTGTGCGACCGCGTGAACGTCATGTACGGCAGCCAAGTGATGGAATCCGCGCCGGTTGAAGGGCTGTTTTACGAAACCGCGCATCCGTACACCCAGGGGCTGCTGCGCTGCCTGCCCGAGGCCGCGCAGAACGCGGGCCTGAAACGCCTGGAGCCGATCACCGGCTCGCCGGTCGACCTGATGATGCTGCCCCAGGGATGCGCGTTTGCCTCCCGCTGCGACCAATGCATGAAGCTTTGCCTGACGCGCAGGCCCGAGCTCTTCGACGCCGGCCCCGGCCACGTATCCCGGTGCTGGCTGACAGCCCTTCGGCAAAATGAGGAGAGGAGGGCGGCCCTATGAGCGATACCATCCTGGAGCTTGCGGATCTGCGGACGTATTTTGAGGTCAAGGAGAAACAGAAAACCAAGCACGTAAAGGCTGTGGATGGCGTCAGCCTGCGCGTGGAGAAGGGCGAGACCGTCGGGCTCGTGGGGGAATCCGGCTGCGGCAAATCGACGGTAGGGCGCACGATCATGCGCTTTCACAAGCCTACGGGCGGCAAAATCCTGTTCGGTGGCGACGACATCACCGACTGCGACATGACGCCTTACCGCAGCCGCATGCAGATGGTGTTTCAGGATCCGTACTCCTCGCTGGATCCGCGCATGAGCGTGGGCGATATCGTGGGGGAACCGCTGGACATTCAATTCCCCAAGATGGACAGGAAGGAGCGGGCGGAGCGCATCCTGGAGCAGATGCGCCTGGTGGGCCTCAACAGCGAGCAGCTCTCGCGCTTCCCGCACGAGTTTTCCGGCGGCCAGCGCCAGCGCATCTCGATCGCGCGCGCCATGGTCATCAAGCCGGAATTTATGGTGCTCGACGAGCCGGTCTCCGCGCTGGATATCTCCATTCAAGCGCAGATCGTCAACATGCTGATGGATCTGCAGCAGCAGCTCGGCATGGCCTACCTCTTCATCGCGCACGACCTCTCGGTGGTGCGCCACATCTCGCAGCACGTGGTGGTCATGTACCTGGGGCATGTGATGGAGGTCAACGCATCGGAGGACCTCTACGTGCACCCGCTGCATCCCTACACCCGCGCGCTGCTAAGCGCCATTCCCGTGCCCGACCCGAAGTTGAGCCGCGCCCGCAGGCGCGAGATCCTGCAGGGCGATGTGCCCAGCCCGATCAACCCGCCCGCCGGATGCGTGTTTTGCACGCGCTGCCGCTATGCGACGGACCAGTGCCGCGCGCAGCCCCCGCAGATGACGGACGTAGGCGGCGGCCACAAGGTCGCCTGCCACCGGTTCGCGGAGATCGACTGATTTTGTGCGGCCCAAGCCGCATGAGATAAATAATCACTACAGGAGGAACTTATATGCGCAAACTACTCAGCATGATCCTGGCCGCCATGCTCATGCTCTCGCTCATGCCCGCCGCCATGGCGGACGGCGAGAACGTGCTGACCATCGCCATGGAAACCCAACCCAACCTGGACCTGCATTGGAACGCCGGATCCACGGGCGCATTGCTGCAAAACCAGATGTACGAGGGCCTTTACCGCGTGACCGAGACCGGCTTTGAGCTGGCGGGCGCCACGAGCGTGGACAAGTCCGAGGACGGCCTGACCTGGACCTATCACCTGCGCGAGGACGCGGTGTGGTCCGACGGCAAGCCGGTCACCGCGGCGGACTACGTGTACAGCATGCAGCGCCTGGTGAACCCGGAGGTCTCGAGCATCTACATGTTCGACTATGGCCAGTTCCTCAAGAACGGCACGAAGATCGCCAACAAGGAGATGGACGTCTCTGAGCTGGGCGTGAAGGCCGTGGACGACTACACGCTGGAGATCCAGCTGGAGGACGTGTGCACGTTCTTCGACGCGATCCTGTGCTACACCACGTTCTTCCCGCTGCGCGCCGACATGGTGGTGGAAGACGGCACGGGCTACTGGGCCTGGGACGTCGAGCGCTCCATTACGAACGGCCCGATGATCATGACCGCCTGCGATGAGGACCAGGAGATCGTGCTCGAGAAGAACCCCACCTATTACGGCGCGGCGGACGTGAAGCTGGACAAGCTCGTCGTGAAGCTGATCGACGACAGCAACACCACCCTGCAGCTGCTGGAGAGCGGCGAGGTGGACATGATCATGTCCTATCCCTCCGAAGAGACCGAGCGCCTGATGGAGGCGGGATTGTATCACTCCGTTCCGGCGCTGGCGACCAACTTCCTGCTGATCAACACGCAGAAGGAAGGCCTGAGCGATCCGCGCGTACGCAAGGCCCTGTCGCTTGTAATCGACCGCGAGTTCCTGGCGGACGTCCTGCTGCTGGGCACCAAGACCCCGGCCGTCACCTACGTGGGCGCGGGCTTCCCGGGCAGCACGGACGAGGCGGACTTCCGCTCCGAGGGCGGCGACCTGTTTGCCACCGACGTAGAGCAGGCTAAGGCGCTGCTGGCGGAGGCCGGCTATCCCGACGGCGCGGGCTTCCCGGTTATCGAGTGCAGCTACGCCAACAACAGCGCGGACTACACCACGATCTTTGAATACCTGCAGGCCACCTGGGAAGAGGAGCTGGGCCTGACCGTGACCCTCTCGCCCATCGAGAAGGCGACGATGACGACCCTGCGTGACAACGGCGACTTCGACATCACCCCGCAGGCCTGGGGCGCGGACTACATGGACGCGAGCAACATGCTCTCCATCTTCGTGACCGGCAACTTCATCAACGCGGGCCGTTATAGCTCCGAGGCGTTCGATACCGCCTATAACAAGTCGCTGACGACCATCGACCGCGCGGAACGCATGAATCTGCTGCACGAGGCTGAGAAGGCGCTGGTGGTAGACGATTGCGGCATCATCCCGCTCTATCACGGCAACAGCGTGACGCTGTTCAGCGACGACGTGTGCACCAACGTGCGCTTCAACGCCAACGGCAAGGTCATCCTGACCGACGTGGTCGTGACCAAGTAAATCGAAACAAAGCCCCAGAGCCCCGCATCTGTCTTAGATGCGGGGCGTTATATTGGATAGATATTGGAAGCCCTGAATGAAAAATGGGAGGCATTACGTTTAATTTACAAGGAAGATTCTGAAAGGGGAGGAAAAGTGTGAGAAGGTTCGTTGCGGCGGTCGTCCTGATTCTTCTTTTGATCCCGGCTACCTATGCGCTGGCCTGGGAGGAGTACGAATTGCCGGGAGGTGAGGAGTATATCAACAACCTGGCGGAGGGTGGCGGTGAAAGGCTGGCTTTAATAGGCGACAACCTGTACCGGCTCAAAGAGGATATGACCTTTGAGCTCCTTCAAGAACAAAATACGGCGGGGCTTTATTTGAGCAGCTACGAGTCGGCAGACCCTAAGACCAAGGAGCGCTATGATGCGCTGATCGATCGGCTCATCAGCGGGGACGACGGGATTTATAATTATAATGCTTACTCAAAGCGCGTCTCCAAATGGAACGGCGGTGCGTTTGAAAAGCTTGATGTCGACCTCTCGGAGATAGAGGGGATGGAGAGCTTCTACGGCAGCTTTGTCATCGGCGGAAAGCTGTACGGCCGGATGAGCGGATCGGAGGCGGAAGACTATCGCGATTCGTTTGCCCTTCTCGATCTTGAAACAGGGGAGCTGCACGTGGCCGCCCTGCCGGATAGCGTCGATTACATTCAAAATATGTGCGCTTATCTGGACGGCATGGTGCTGCTGCTCTATCAGGACCCGGAAAACGACTATCTCTATTCGATCCGGTCGTTTGATCCGATGCAAGGGGAACTGACGGACGATTTGGCCGTCAAGCTGGAAAGCTATGACTGCGGAGGCCTCGTCTACGACGCTTCGAACAATACCGCCTATTATATGGAGAGCGGGCAGGTAATAGGCGTCCGGGACGGTCAACAGGAGGTTATGGCCTATCTTCCGCTGGATTATGTTTCACGCGCCCTGCTGATGCCAGACGGGCGCTATCTGGCCGCATATGAAAAGATCATCGTCACCGAGCTGGATCCGTCCAAGGCGCCGGACGTCACCCTGCGCGTTGGCGGCTATTACGGCAACGAGGCGACGCGCAGGTTTGCCAGGGAAAATCACGATGTCGCCCTGCTGCTCGTGGAAGACTATTACAGCGGTTCAGAGGCGCTGGCCAAGGCCATTCAGTCGGGCGAGAAGACGACGGACATCTTCTCCGTCAGCTTTGGCTACGGGCTTTCCGCGCTCATGCGCAAGGGTTTTACGGAGCCGATTCAAAGCGCGTACCTCAACGAGCAGATCGGGGCCTTTTATCCTGCGCTCAAGGCGCCGCTTTACAACGAGCAGGGGGAGTTGTGCGCGGTGCCCAATCAATATTACGTGCGCCCCTGGGGCGTCGACGCGGCGCTCTGGGAGAAGCTGGGACTGGGCGATTACCCGACGACCTACGGCGAGCTGCTCGATCTGATGGCCATGTGGGAGACGGATTTTGCCGAGGAACATCCGGACATCACGTTCTATGCCTACTGGAGCAAGGAAGATCTGGTGCAAGAGATCATCGAACAGTATATCCGTCAATATGAAGGGGAGGCGTTGCTATCCTTCAACACGCCGGTGCTGCGAGACACGCTGGAGAAGGTCGATAAGCTGACCGTCGGGGATGTGGACTGGGAGAACATGACGGAGGAGGAAAACGAGGCCCTGAATCAGCGGATGAATCAGCGCTGCGCCATCGGCAGAGGCATCGGCGAGACCTTCGGCGAGGGTGGTGAGCCCTACCGTTATGAAGACAGCGAAGAGGCGGGGGTGCTGCGCCTGCTCACCCCGCTGACCTTTGAGACGGGTCAGGAGCCGGTGATGGAGGCCAGCGGCCGGGTCTTTATCGTCAATCCGCTGAGCGAAAACAAGGAGGCGGCTGTTCGCTTCCTGGAAACCCTCGTCAAGTCTCAGCTGGACGGCACGATGTCGTACGAGGCGACCCTGTACATCGCCAGACCCGATCTGAACGATCCGGTGCGCAGGCGAGACTTCGAAAAAAGCGTAAAGAGGATGACGCAGAACCTCGAGGAATTGATGGCGACCAGAGAGTTGGTCTCTGATGTGGACAAGCCGGAGATCGATGACGAAATCGCCTATTATGAGGAGTGGCTTACCCATCAGGAGGAGCACCAGTGGCAGTATACCGCCGAGGGGATCGCTGGATACCGGCGGGTAGGACACTATGCGCGTACGGATGAACATTCCCTCTTCCTGACGCGGGATGGAGAGAGCGGCATGACGGAGCTGCGCAACGTCGTCAACCGCTACACGGACGGCCAGCTGACGCTAGACGCCTTCCTGCGCGAACTGGATCAAAAGGCGAAGATGATCTATCTGGAGGGACGGTAAGGCCGGGCGCGATAAAACGGCAAGCGAATGGGAGGAAACAAAGTGAGAAAGCTGGTTGCGGCGATCGTCCTGATTTTTCTTTTGTTCCCGGCCGCTTATGCCCTGGCCTGGGAAGAGTACGATTTGCCGGAGGGCGAGCAAAGCGTCTATGGTCTAGCGCAAGGCAATGGCGAAAGACTGGCCCTGATGGACAGACGCCTTTACCGATTAAATGAAGACATGACCTTTGAACTCCTGAAAGAACAGAATACGGCCGGATTGCGTTACAGCGATTATCAAACGGCCGGGCCGGAAGCAAAGGCGCGCTATGAAGAGCTGATCGAGCGGTTGATCAGCGGAGACGACGGCATTTATGCCTATAATTCCTATGCGAGGCGCGTCCTCAAATGGAATGGGGATGCGTTTGAGGCGTTGCCCATCGACCTTTCGGAGGCGGAGGAAGCCGACGAGTTTTATGGCAGCTTTGTCGCAGGCGGGAAGCTCTACGGTCTAGTGAACGAGGCGGAAGATTATCGGGAAGCGCTGTGCACGATCGACCTGAAAATAGGGGGGGTGAGTCTGATCAGCCTGCCGGACGGCGTAGATTACATAGAGGAGATCTGCGCCTATAAGGACGGCCTTGTGCTGCTGCTCTATCAGGATCCGGAGAACAATTACCTCTATTCGTTGCGGTCGTTCGATCCGGCGAAGGGGGAGCTGACGGACGATTTGACCGTCAAGATGGAGAGCTTCAACTGTGGCGGGCTCGTCTACGACGCCCCGACCGATACGGCCTATTATATGGAGTGCGGCCAGGTGATCGGCGTCCGAGACGGTCAACAGGAGGTTTTAGCCTATCTTCCGCTGGATTTCGCCGCCTGCGCGCTGCTGCTGCCAGACGGGCGCTATCTGGCAACGTATAGGAAGATCATCGTCACCGAGCTGGATTCGTCCAATGTGCCGGGCGTCACCCTGCGCGTCAGCGGCCACTACGCCAACGAGGCGACGAACCGGTTTGCCAGGGAAAATCCCGATGTCGCGCTGCTGATGGTAGATGACTTTTACAGCAGCTCGGAGGAGCTGGCCCAGGCCATTCAATCGGGCGACGCGTCGACGGATATCTTTAGCATCGGCATTGGCTACGGGCTTTCCGCGCTCATGCGCAAGGGCTTTGCGGAGCCGATTCAAAGCGCCTACCTCAACGAGCAGATCGGGGCCTTCTATCCTGCGCTCAAGGCGCCGCTCTACAACGAGCAGGGCGAGCTGTGCGCAGTGCCGTATGAATTTTATGTACGCCCCTGGGGCGTCGACGCGGCGCTTTGGGAGAAGCTGGGCCTGGGCGATTACCCGACGACCTACGGCGAGCTGCTGGATCTGATGGCCATGTGGGAGACGGATTACGCCGGGGAACATCCGGACATCACGTTCTATCCCTACTGGGGGCAAGAAGAGCTGGTGCGTGAGCTCATCGAAGACTATATCCGTCAATACGAAGGGGAGGAATTGCTTTCCTTTAACACGCCGGTGCTGCGAGAGGTGCTGGAAAAGGTCGAGGAGCTGACCGCCGGGGAGGTGGACAGGGAGAACATGACGGAGGCGGAGCGAGAGGCCCTGAGCCGGCGGATGAACCAGCGCTGCCTCATCGATAAGCGGATCGGCGGGGTTCTGGATGAAGGCGGGAAGCCCTATCATTCTGGAGACGACGACGAGGCGGGAAGGGTGCTTCTGCTCACCCCGCTGACCTTTGTGGCGGGCCAGGAACCGGTGATGGAGGCCAGCGGCGACGTCTATATCGTCAATCCGCTGAGTGAAAACAAGGAGGCGGCCGTGCGCTTCCTGGAAGCCCTCGTCAAGTCTCAGCTGGACGGCACGTTAACGCGCGAGGAAATCCCGTACATCGCCAGACCCGATTGGAACGACCCGGTGCGCGAGCGAGACTTTGATAAACGCGTGATGGCGATCGCGAAGGACATCGAGGAATTGAAGGCGGCCAGGGAATGGGTCTCTGACGTGGACAAGCCGGAGGTCGACGCGGATATCGCCTTTAATGAGGAGTGGCTCGCCCATCAGGAGGAATATCAGTGGCAGTTTACCCCCGAGGGGATCGCGGGATACCGGCGGGTAGGGGCCTATGCGCGTACGGACGCGCATTCCCGCTTCCTCACGAACGATGGGGAGAGCGGCATGTCGGAGCTGCGCGGCGTCATCTCCCGTTATGCAGACGGCCAGCTGACGCTGGACGCCTTCCTGCGCGAGCTGGATCAAAAGGCGAAGATGATGTACTTGGAAGGTCGGTAAGCTAAGCGCAATAAAGCGGAGAACGAATGGGAGGAACAAAGAATGACCGAGCATCCAAAGGCGTGCTTATCAAACCCGCCGGCGCAGACGCCTGAGCACGTTACACACAGGACGTTTCACAGCGAGCTGGTCGATTGCGAGGTAGGCTATAACATCTACCTGCCGCCCGACTATGCGGATAGCGGGGCGCGGTATCCCGTCGTATATCACCTGCACGGGTACAGGGGCAACGAGTCGACCGATATCTGGCCCCTGGAAAAGCGCTACAGGGGCGGGGCGGCGATCACGGTCTTTGCGAACGGCACCGCATCCAACGGCTATCTGGATCGCGAGCTGCCCATTGAATCGATCATCCTGACCGAGCTGATCCCCCATATCGACGCGCAGTACAGGACGCAGGCAACCCGCGCGGGCAGGTCGATCTCCGGGTTTTCGATGGGCGGCGCGGGCGCGTTCTACTATGCGGTCAAGCACCCTGAAATCTTTGGCGCGGTGACCGCGTACGCGGGCACGTATCATCACTTCTATCACAAAGGGAGCCGTACCGTAGGCATGGCGCCGGAAAAGGCCGCCGAAATATACGAAAGCATGATGTGCGAGGAGCGGTATTTGGAGGAAGACAATATACTCTACCTGGTCCGCCGGAACGCTGAGAGAATACGCGGCGATTTGCAGATCGAACTGCATGTCGGGTCGAACGACATCCTGTTTTGCGACAACGAGATTTTGCACTTGTATTTAAACGCGTTGAATATCCCGCATGCATACAGGATATTCGACGGCGCCGGGCACGAGCTGGGGAAAATTTTATGACGGCTTGGATTTAAGCGGTCCCTTCGGGCAGAGAGATAAGCAAATGGGCGGCATCAGACAAAATCTGAGGCCGCCCATCTTTTTCTTGTGTTTGCATTATGATTCTAGGCGATGTGTGACGTGCCATTCGAAAAGCTTATATCGGGTCATTCTTCATTGGCTAACCAGTCGATGAACGAGGAAATCAGCCGTAGATCCCGCGGTGTCCTGCCCTTTAACTTTTGAATGATAGCGATTTGTAAGTCGCTCGATGTCTCTTGCGCTGTGCCGAGCAACAATGTGTTGGGCGTAATATTCAGTGCGTTGCAAATACGCAAAAGCACATCTATGCTCGGTATCGATCGCGCGCATTCTATGGCTGATAAATACTTATCGTTAAGATCGCACATTTCGCAGACCTGCGCTTGCCTTAGGCCTAACTCAATTCGTCTGCGCGCGATACGCCGCCCTATCTCCCGATAGTCAATGTCCATGGTAAATCCCCCTCGTTCAGTATAGTCAGATGATAGGGATTTACACACGGAGGATAAACAGTCTAAAAGTAGGAAAAACTACTTGACGTAGGAATTTGTAAGAATTATAATAGGATTACCTACTAAAAACAAGAATGTGCCGAGGAGCTCAGTGAATCCACCGAGGGACATGGACGAAAAGACCGACTCAAAAACTTGAGCCGGTCTGGACAAATCTTAATAGCATGCTAGCGGATCATCAATACGCACTCGATAAAACGGCCTTTTTGCAATTTGCTTAAGCTCATTGAGGGATAACGACGGCAGAGCGACTCGATGCTCTTCAACCCATCGCCCTTGTGGTCGGGCTTTGTCGATGTGAAATGACCCATCAAAAAGGCCGATATATCAAAGCTGTCACGATAGGTGTTGAGGACGCTGAATTCCAACCCGTCCGATGTCTCTGCGATCAGTACGCTGACGCGCGCATCGACCGAGCCATCCGCCGCTTCGATCGCATTGTCCAGCAGCACGCCGAGCGCCTGACACAGCACGGAGGAGGGGATGCGGCCTAAATGCAACTGGCTTGATACGGTTAAATAGATCGGCAAAGTCATGTCCCGTGCGCGTTCCAGCTTATTGAGCAAGAGAGCGGAGAGCGCGGCATCCCCAATGCGTTGAAGGGAAAGGATGTTTTCGTTGTTGATTCGCGCACAGTCGCGCGCCATGGTCTCATAGTATTGAAGTTGCTCATGAGGCGTTCCATACAGGAGAACCCCTTCATAACCGTAGACCATGTTGATGATATTGTGCCTAAACTGGCGCATATCCGCGATCAACGTATCCGTGATCACTTTCTGATGTTCAAGGGTCTCGTTTCGTCTACGCATTGCGAGGTAGCGGATGTCTTGGAAGAGATAGGAAAGGACTACGACGAGCATGCACCCGACAACTAGGAATACTATGCTGGAGTATTTCAGACGCTCCCCAACTTGCGTCTTCATAACATTATTAACCATTACGAACCCTGATAATATTGTTATAACAAGAAGCATAACGGCTCGTAACACATATATGTTATCTGGAATCTTAATTGCTATCTTCCGGATTTTATGTTGTACAAACCAAATTGGAATTGCGGCGAGAGAGACAATAGCGCAAAAAATAAGAGTGACCAATCGCTTGTGATTATAAACATAACTAATGGTATATTCCTCAGGGTTCAACCCTAGCATTGTTAAGACATTAATACTCAAAAAACCATAAAGAACATTGGTAAAAAGAATTGCTATAAGTAAAATTAGCGTATGAAACAGAAGTTTCCATCCACGATGATGAAAAACCCAATAAGTTTGCAGTGTTGTAATGATGATTCCGAGTGCAAAATTTAATGCATTATAAGATTTGGGAGATAAAATATAAATAACTATTCCAGCTGAAAGACCGATTGAACAAAATAAAACACCGAGTTTTAATGTTGGACGAACATATTCTACAGCACAACAAATCATGTACATCATAAAGAAAGCAGCAATCTCGGCAATAATTAAGATGCACCAATTCTGAAAGCTCATCTGTGAATCCCCACCGTTTCTGAGAGCAACTCGCGCAGTTGAGGCGCTAATCTGCGAGATAGTACCAAGCGATCTCCGTTTTTCATATTCACGACACCCTCTCCCCAGTCGATATCGGCGATATAGCTGATAGCACAGAGAGTTTGGCGATGAATGCGCACGAACCATTCAGTGACCAACTGTTTTGTAACGGCATCCAAGGTACAGCGCCAAGTATGACTTCCTTTCATGGTGACCGCGCGCACGCAATTTCTTTGTGAGCAAATATAGAGGATGTCCTCTTGATCGATCAGGACGGTCTGGCTGCCCAGCCGTATGGGGAGGATATGCATGGAACGGCGATTCAGATCTTTCTGGATTGCGTCCAGACAAGCGACAACCGCTTCCAACGTCAGCGGTTTCAAGAGAAAATCAAAGGCATGCGTGTGCAAGCAATGCATGGCATAATGCTGATGCGCAGATACATAAACGATATATCCTGTCGGATCGATCTTATGCAGCTGTTCCGTCAGTTCCATTCCGTTAATTGACTGGTTAAGTTCGATATCCAGCATGTATAGTGTCTGGCCGCCTGGCATGCGGGCATAAGACAGCACTTCCTCAACTCGTTGCGCGCATAGAACGACTTCTGCCTCCATATGCAGCCGCGTAATCGCACGGCGTGTCATCCCAGCGAGGATATCCTTGTGCGTGTATTCATCGTCCAGGCAGACTATCCGAAGCATCAGAATGCACCTCCGCGACCAATATAGCATGGGCTGCGAGGACGTGTCAATCTTTTGTGAGGAAAATAATCTCAACTTGTGACGAGCGGTTGTGTCATTGTGACGAGCGGTTTGCAAGTGTCTGTTAAAGACGATACAATAATTTCTGAACCAGTTAGCGTGCCGGGGTTGCATGCTGACGCTTCACCTCTTGTATAGAGAGAAGTAAATACATTGTAGAATAAAATAGGAGGTATGTTTTATGAAATGCGCCAATTGTTCCACAATCTTATCCAATGAGAACGTCTCCAGGTGCCCGGTTTGCAATGCATTGGTTGCAAACGAATCAGATGGAAACTACGCTGTACAGGGCACAACCGCCAAAAAGCAATACTCGCGCGTTATGGCATGGTTTATCGCTTGGATTGGATGTGGACTTTTACTGCCATGGTATATCGGTGATACGGATCGGTTTGCGGAGCGAATGCGTAAGATTGTCAAAGCACTGCCTTTATGCTTTGTTCTTGTAGGATTTTTCTTAATCATGATTTATTTGGTGTATTGGAGTCTGTCTGATCAATTTAACTGTATCTTCGGTACGCTTATGTATTCTGACGGCACCAAGGTGTGGAGGTGAGTAATGGCATGCACGAAACTGATGCCGCCATCCACGCAAGCGGAAAGGGCACGACAGGATGCATTGCCGGACGTTGATGACGATCACGCGAAATGCAATATTCTCTTTGATGCATTGAACGAGACGTTACTAAACATGCTCCGGACAGTGAAACGTGCAGGATATGTGGACACTAGAAAATTCCGCATTCCCTATGTACACTCCTTGTTTTATTTCGTTTTCATGTACGTCGATATGGATGGGGGCGTGCTTTATAAAAACTTGCTGGCACGTTTGCAAAATGATTATGATGAGTTACGTAACGAGGCTATACTTAGCTTGTCATTGGATACATATGAGGAAGTTCTGAGCAAGATAGAGGAGGAAAAAGGAAGTACATGGGCGGTTGCATACTTGCTCATGACACACAATATGTATTTGCTGAAGGATGATGACAGAGAAAGCATATCCAGACTGCAGCTAAACATGATCCAGCAGATGTTTAAAGTGATTAATCTGTGCGGTGCAATCGATTGGATACGTGCGGACGGTACCTCTTCTGTGGATGGTCAAGATAGAGTGAGGATCGAATTTGAAGAACTGGACAAACTCCCTGTCCCACCCAAGCTGGAGCCACCGCAAGAGAGAGGCCCGTTGCAAACATTTGAGTATACAGCACAGCTATGTGTGATGCGCAACGAGTTGATTCGCCGAATATCGATATTGAATGAACGCTTAAATAAGGAATACATAGAAATTTCATATTACGAAAAGAGATTCCAGTATCATCAACCGGCAACTGCGGGTGAACGTGCAAAGACCGTCGTGCTCACTTGGTTCGTCGTGTTTATTGTCATATCTTTCTGGGGAATGGGTGATCTTTGGAGTGTGTTTTCTGTTGCTCTCGCAATCGGTGCATTTGTGCTTATTCGCAAATTTGATAACCGTCAGGCTAAAATACTCGCGGATCGAGATCTTGACGTATATCATAGAGCGCACATGGAGCTTGAAGAAAATCGAGAAAAATGGACGAATGAGCTAAATACCTATAAAGAATTGCTCAGAAAAGATACGGATATACTGCGCGAGCTTGCGCCTGAAGGCGGTGTTCCAGAGCGGTATTGGGAACAAGGAGGCGAGCTATGGCAGCTGGTGTCGATGAATCGGGCAGATTCGCTTAAGGAAGCGATCAACCTGTACGAACAGATCGAGATGTACAAGGCGATCGGCAATGCGATTGATGCACAGAATGCAAAAATTCTTGAGATGGGGAGACAGGTCGAGCGCCAGGCACAGGAGCAAGCGATACTGTCCAGCAAGCAGGATGACCTTGAGTTGCGCCAGGGATTTGATGAATTCCTTATGTTGTACCTGAACACGAGGTAAATATAGACCCGCTTCGAGCTTGATTTTTTGTTATTGCACGATAAAGCTACAGTTTATTCTGCAATTCACTATCGTGCATAGCTCTGCAACATGGAGGGATACAAATGGCTGAAATACAGCACAGATGTCCGCAATGTGGGCGGCTTCTCGTATTCAGTGAGACCGGAAGAATCGGCAAATGCCCGCATCATCAAATATGGTATGCGGTCGCCGAAGGTGCGGAAGGCGAGGCGGGGCAGAAAAACGCTGAGGAATCCCGAAAAAAGGAGCTTCAGCGTGTAGCGGAAAGAGAAGCCATTAAGCGTGCCGAGCAAGAAAAAATCAGGAAGCGTCGCGCATCGATTCTTCGTAAAGTATTGCTCTTGCTGGCGACAATCATAGCGCTCATCATGCTGATCGTATTATTTGTTGTCCGTCCAGGAATGTCATATGATGAAGCCAATGCGCTCCTTTATGAGGGAAAATATGCACAGGCGAAAGACGGCTACCTTGAACTGGGTTCCTATAAGGATGCCGCAGACCGTGTGATGCTTTGCGATGCTATGTTGGACCTGGATGAGGGTAATACGCTGGATGCTATGTCTAAGCTGGATGTACTCGTCTCACAACGTGATAGCGCCTCTGTAAACATGCTTAGAGAAGCCTTTTTGTCCATGATGGAGAACTGGAAAACCTATGGCATATCACCAGAAATTATGCTGGAACTGCTGCAAAGGCGGGATGCTATCGACATCAACGGCTCGCTGGACTACGAGCGTCTGAATCACGAAATACATGTAGCTTTGCTTGACACCAATGTACGTTCCATGATCACAGCAGATGTCGATGCTGACAGCGAAGCGGAACTGATGGTTCTGGGCAACGACTTCTCGCTTAATGCCTATGACATGCTGCCGACGGGAAATGAGAGGGTGTTGCTGGATACCGATACGAGCGCCCTTTATCTGATTACCTTCGGCGACGGACTATTGGAGAGTTCTGTCGAGGATGCACTTGGCTGCTATTTAGCGGCCTATCATGATGAGCAAAACGAAACGACGAAGCGCAAGGTGGCGCTGGCGTACCATACCCGTGCGATGCAATCGGAATTAGCGGGGGACCGCGTTGCGGCGTTGAGCGATGCAAAACAGGCGGTCAGTTTCTCAGGGGCTATGGAGGATTTTGATTTTTACTACAATATGGTGCTTCGCAGCTGCGCCGATGAGAAAGACCAGAGCGTCGGTATCGAGCGTTGGCAGAATTTTTCTGCAGAGGAAGGAGCGCTCATTCAACAATTCGCTGCAAAAGGTCGTAGTGACAAGGACGCAGGACGGCTTCGGATGCAATATGCGGTAACGCTCGCCGCTGAGCATGATGACAGGTGTATCGACCTGTTTCGGGAGGCGCGTAGCCTGGGAGCCGATATCCATGCTTCGTTGTTAGACGCCATCGCTCAACAGACGCCAGGCTTGTTGCTCGCCGAGCTTCGAGTGGAAGCGATCGATCTGTTTCAGGAATCTCCAGACCGTCAAAACGAGCATCGTGCACTCCTGGCTTCTGAAATTGCCTCGGCGCTCAGCGATTGGGAGAACATGTGCCTGCAGGGGGAAGAGGTACTGCGCCTGATCCGTTTTGCGGATGCGCATGCAGTTCAGTTAAACGCCGAAGTGCGTACATCTGCATATGAGGCGGCCGCGGTCGATGCGGCAAATGCAAAAAACGCCATTCAGAATCTATTCGTGAATTGGGATGGAGATACGTATACGGAGTTGCTGACGATCGATCATGCAGGCGTATTAAAGTACTATGTCTTCAAGGAAGCATTGCATATGGCCTTCCAGTACGACACGGGGTTACGCTCACCGTCCATGACGTTGTTTGAATGCGATAAACCGCTTTTGTTGGTGACATCGGATATCCGAGATAGCTTTACGGTCATCAGTTATGCAGACGGCGCTATTTCTCCTGTCATTCGTGAGGAAGAGATCGTTCATTATAGTCTAGATGGAAATATGGTTACATTTGATCGAATGATGGCCGGTTCCATCGAAAGATGCGAACAGTACAGCTATACGATAGATTCTTCTGTTGCTCGCGCGGTTCTCACAGGTACCAATTGGCAGAAAGAGCAATATCCGTACCCTGTCACGGCGCAGCAAACGCTCCTGCGCTGGCTTGAAGCCCATACGTATGCGATTAGGCCTGAAGAGGATCTGCTTGAAGCGGACACAGAATACGCAGGGTTGGGATTTCTGCTTGCAAGCATGAAAGCGCTGCCTACACCGGATGGAGTAGAGGAGATTTCACTCTCGGCCTATGATGTACAGGAAAAAAGGGTGTTGTTTGAGGCCGTATATACCTCAGCAGGAAAGAAGATACGGACCTATTTTGCCGTTACCCAAAAGAATGAAAAATGGAAGGTGGCCGGCTCTGCAGATTGCTTCACATCTGCTTTAAAAGAGGTTGCGGATGACCCAGCGGTGCCCCTGCTCACCCTCAATGAAACACACAAGGATAAACTGGACAAAAAGGGCGACATCGACAACTACCGCATTCTTCTGCCGCAGAGCGCGGAGGTTTCTCTTCTGTGGCAGGCGGGCAGCTCAGACAAGAATCGAACGGCTTTTGGTGTGACGCTTTACAACAGCGAAGACATGACCAAGCCGATCATACGCTATGATTTGGCCTTGTCTGCCAACAAGCAGATGTCCAATCCGCTGTTCCTCGCGCCGGGCGTATACTATGCCAGCGTAGAGGCAGTGAACTTTGAGGATGTACCTTACAATCTGTCGTTACGGGCTACGCCCGATCCCTATATAGAGTCAGAAAGCAACGATACGATGGCTGAGGCTAATCCAATTAAGCCGAATCGGGCATATAGGGGCAGCCTGAAAGACAGCAAGGATGTGGACTGCTACGTCGTAACGCTTGATGAACCCGGGCTTACCAAAGTCACGATCGAGGGGAGCCGGGAGGAACAACGCTCAGCTCGCTACCATATCGCAATGGCAGATGCTTCGGGCGCTATGCTTACGTCTCTCCAGATGGCGGGTAATGCCAAGACAGCGAAAAGCTGCAATCTATACTTGGCTCCAGGCTCATATGTCGTGCAGGTGGCAAAGGGAAGCTATACATCGACGGCTGCATATCAAATTATTGTAGAGCATGAGCCACTGGCTGTTTCTGAGCAGGAGAGCAACGGAACCCCCGAGACCGCGAACTCCATTTCTGTGAATGAATCCGTAGTGGGCTCGTTTGGCGTCGAAGGAGACAAGGACTATTTCACATTTACGCTCGAACACGATAGCGTGATTCAGCCCAAACTGACATTTGCTCCATTGGAGACATCTTCCAGGGCATATACGCTGTCAATTCAGGATAGGACGCAGACGCTTTTAAATGCCAATATCGGCGGGAAAGAATCCCAAAAGATCATTCCTCCGTTGGCCCTTCCTGCAGGAACCTATATAGTTAAGCTGGAGAACCCACGCTTTACGCAACAGGATTACGCGTTGTTCATCACCGCTGTTGATACAGCGTCGGCGGAGAAGGAGCCCAACGACGCGCTGGCCCAAGCGAATGAATTACAGTTGGCCTCCTCAATGACAGGCGTGATTTCGAATGAAGAGGATGTCGATTTGTACAAAATCACGCTACTGGAAGAAACGACGGCAACACTTTGCTTCCGCTTTCCGGCAAGCGTCGTCGACGGAACCGTCTATTCCATACGGATTGAACAGAATGGAATATCTCAATGGTCGACGAATGTCAAGGGAAGCAGCGGCGGTTTTGAGCAGGAAATGGTGATTCCCGCAGGCGAGTATTATATCAGAATCAAACCTTCTAACTGGATCAGCGCGGTGTATACCATCGAGCTGAGGTGACCCCGGCTCAGTTGCCTTCGGGCAATGAAATATTGAGAAGAAGGAGTACGACGTTATGAAAAAGAGGATTTCTTTGCTTGTGCTTGTGATGGTTCTGCTGTGTGTGTGTTATGCGCATGCAGATGAAATGGGAGTGCAGATCATAGGCGAGAACAATGTGGATATTCAACATGTTAACTTGGATGATATTAAAATCGGAACCGCCATTGAAGTGCCAGATAATTGTGTATTTACTCCGACAAGTTATACTGTAGTCAATGAGTTTTTAGGTTATAAAAAAGGTAAAAGGACTATTCAACTAAACGCAAGTTATCATGAAGATTACGCAACTATCTATAATAGTGGTAAGGAAGCAGAATATGCATTGCTTAAAATGGATATACTGAATATCCAAATGGGAAGCTGTAATTTTCTAGAGGAAATTGAGGTCAAAGTTACTAATGATGATAAATATGAGTTTGCTGGGTGGGCTTATCAGTACAATTATGACAATTTAAATCATTCGAGTGGTAATAGCGGCGGTTGGAGTGTAGAAAATGCTAATACTGAATGTGTCGTGGCTAGAGAGGATGAATTTCCAATTAACCCCTTATACACTGGCCACTATGTGTTTGGATGCACTCTGCCTAATAGCGTGATAGAGGGGAAAACGCCATTGCGTATGGAAATCAAGATTGCAGGCAACGAACTAACCTACCATATTCGTAAGTGATATCGAACCAGACAAAATATTTGTGTATGGAGGATCGATGATGAAAAGATTTCTTTTAATCGTGTTGGTATGTACTCTGATGCTCAGTTGCAGTGCATTGGCAGATGATCTGGGCGTACAAATGATCGGTGATGGCAATGCTGCTATGGTAACGCTGACGCTTGACGACGTGCAGTTAGAACAGGTATATGAAATTGGCGGATATGCCAGGATTGCTCCGCGTTCGTTTGCCTTTGTGGATTTGTTTCCTTATTATGCGGAAGGAAAAGTTGGAGATAATCATGCAACAGAAGAAGGTAAAGGTGTTTTGTATTCAATAGAGTGGTACTCTTCTATTTACTATAATAGTATTTTTGGGGCGGAAAGCGGTAACAATGCCGAATATGCATGGTTTCTTGTTGATTTAACGAATATGCAAAAGGTTCCCGTTAAGTTCATGGAAGAAGTTGCCGTAAAGGTGATATACGATGACGAATATGAATATCAGGGCTGGGTTCGTCAGTTTAACTACGATTATGACACAACCAGAGTGGTTGAAGGCGACACTGGCTATGGCACGTTTATCCGTGCTGCAATCAACCCGGTAGATGAGGAGCCTATTGATATCGTGTATACCGGGCACTATGTATTTGGTTGCACCCTGCCCAATGCTGTGGTAGAGGATAAAGCCCCGCTTCGCATGGTTATCATGTTGGGCGACAATGAACTCACCTACCATATCCGTAAATAGTTAAGCACCATCTATCCACATCCGGGTGACATCAGGCGGCGAACGCAAGTTGTCGCCCGGACGCTTTATTTTGAATGAGGGAGAATGAACGATGGGCATCTTTGATCTTCTATCCAGCAAAGACGGCCGCGAAAGGCATGGCATGCTCGATGTGATTGAGTATAGCGGCCCCAATAACATGCTCGTGTGGAAGCATGAGAGCGAGAATTTCAACACGGGCAGCCAGCTCATTGTCGCCGAAAGCCAGGTTGCCGTGTTCTTTAAGGACGGTGTAGCGCTTGAAAGCTTTCCGGCGGGGCGTTACACGCTAACGACGCAAAATTATCCTTTCATTCGAACGCTTGTCCGCAGTGTAACCGGCGGGAAATCACCTTTTCAATGCTCCATCTATTTTGTCAACAAAGCGATTTCCATGGGCATCAGTTGGGGTACGGACGCCCCGATCCGCATGAACGATCCGCTGTATAACCTGCCGACAGACATTACCGCGTATGGCGATTTCTCCGTGCAAGTTGCGGAGGAAAAGCGCCTGTTGTGCGAACTGGTCGGTACAACACAAGCCTATACGCAGGCGGAAATCTCGAAGTACTTTGGCGGACTCATCGCAACAAAGGTTCGCAGCTTGATTACCGGGGTGCTTATTGAACATAAGCTTTCGCTTCTGGAGGTTGATGCGCACCTGAACGCCATTTCCGACCTGCTGTTACCTAAGATACAGGACATATTTGTAGCGTATGGTATCAATATAAGGCATTTTGTTGTAGCCAACATCAGCTATAGTGGCCTTGAACAAGTGGAAAACATGCTGCATCAGCAGACCGTTAAGAACATTGAGTTTACAGGGCAACTGCAGCGTGATTATTCACAGCGCGATTTTAGCATCGATACGCAGATTAAAGAGGGACGCGCTACGGCAGAGATCAATAGAGAACTGGGGCTCTCGGAATTGCAAAAACAGATGATAGGCGTTGCAGAGGTGCAGGCCGCAAACATCGGCCCTATTATGAGTGGCAACACGTTGGGTATCGGATTGCCAGGCGCGCCTATAGGCGGGATGGCGGGCAGCACGATGCAGTCTGCAGGTGCGGCGACGACAGAAAGCCTGCGTGTGATTGCGGAACTGTCTGCTGGAAATCCACCTCAGCCTGCAGTGGCGACGCCACAGCCGGTATCCGTTCCGGGTGTTATGCCTGGTGCTATGCCTGTCATGATGGCAGCTGCTGAACGTCCCAAACAGACGGATTCGTTTGAGGCACAGGTAAAAAAGCTTGCCTTAATGCGTGAAAATAATCTGCTTACGGAAGAAGAATTTGTAGAGCAGAAGCAAGCGCTACTCAGACAAATCATGAATGGAGGCGATGCAAATGCGTAAGGATCGTTCCCGTCTTTGGCTATGTCTCACTGTTGTATTTATCGCGATTGTGTATACAAGCCTTCTTCTGCTGCTCAAACCCCAGTTGGATCTATCGTCTTGGACTCTGTATGGATTTACGATAATGGCATTTCTCCTTTTAATTATTCAATCGCTTTTGGTACGGGGGGGGATCAAGGCATATCCTGCATTTGAGTATGTGAACATCGCAGTAACCATCGGCTACACAGCGTTTCAATTTATTTTGGGCGGCGTTATCCTCATGCTTTTTGATGGGCTCCCCTTTGTGCCTGTCGTATGTGTCGAGGCAGTCATTTTAGTTGTGTATTTGGTCTATACCTTCATATCAAGCGCGGTGTTATCGCATACGGAAAATCAGGAACAGCGAATAGACAAGTCGGTGACGAATGTTCGCCTGATGATAACAGACTTAGAAATGATGGCAGCAACTCAGCCCGACAAGGAGACGAAAGACAAATTGCTGGAAGCCGCAAAAGAAATACGCTATCAAGACGTTATTTCATCGCCCGAATTGGCCTCTCTAGATTTGCGCATTCAACAGTGCGTAGATTGTATTCGTGCCGCGCTGGAATGTGAGGATGGAGATGCAGACACCGCTATAAAAAGCCTGAGCAATATGTTGCTGGAGAGGAAACTTAAATGCAAAGCTTTGAAACTTTGATAGTGAGAATCTGCATTGTGGCATGAAAAATGAATAAATTTTCTGGCGTTAGCCATGGCTTTCGATAGAGGAGGGGCACATCGTGATGAAAAAGGTTGTTGGATGGATTCTACTTATCTTTGCGTTGATGATGCCGCTAAATACCGCATTGGCAGATGTAGACATGGAGAACTGGACATTGACAGGTATACCCTATGTAGACGCGCATTTGCAGTATACGTATATGCCAACGTTTGAACAAATGGCCGCTGATTCTATTGCTGAAGATCTGTTGGATACGATCCATCCCATCATTGGAGTTATGATGGATGGATATAATTTGCTAGATTTGAATTTTGACGACGCTTACACTGCGCTGATGGTAGACCTGATTTTGAATGAAGAGACGCTGAATCAGACATACAGTCTCACATATGAAGCATATTTAGAGGATAGCGACAAAATCCTCAGCTGTATTGAACAGGCAGCAGAACAAACGCTTACGAGTACGGATACGCTGGATCTTGTTCTGGTCAGAATCGATGAGATGAAGAAACTCAAAGAAACAAAGGGCTTGACCGGGGCAGAATCAATATATCTCGAAAGCTTGTTGGATTTGCTGGGTAAGGCAGAGAAAGAGACTTTTATTAAGTATATCTGTGATGATCTTCAAAAGCTGGGCAAGTGGACGTCGACCTTAAACATAGCGCTCGAAGCAACTCGTCAATTGACGGATATACTAAATCTTTCACGCGCTTATTCTGCATATCAAAACATGAGCAGCACCTATCAAGCGGTGATACAAGAAAACATGACTGCCGCCAGGCTGGTAGGGGAAAAAGAGCTTGCCGATACTTTGGAGAGATTCAGTGAAAATATCGGAAAAGACTTTTCTGTTTCTCATTTTAATAAAGCACTGCGGGACTCTGCCGATAACATTATGAACGCGGTCCTTTCTGTTTTTTTAGACGATTTAATTGGTATATGTGCGGGGGCTGCCCAGGCAACGGGGTGGACGATTCCGTTTATCACCGTTTCGACGGCACGGGGCAATTTTGCTGCTGGCGTAGGTACCGTGATTGGCGGGGTCTATCTGGGCGTAGAGTTAGGGACATTGGCCTGCGACACGCTCTTTAATGCACAGGATATTACGGCGGGATACAAATTGCTGAAGGCTGCGGCAGTATTTGAACAGGTCAATGGTCAGACGCTCAGGAATACAGCAGATGCGCTTCGAGAGAATCCGACAGAAGAAAATGCACAGAAACTTCACGGTGCATTCAGACTCCAGAAATCTGCGCTTCTGTACGCATATGATGTTTTCGAAAGCTGGATGCGGGCATTTGACGAGCAGGTAATTAGCCTCGTCAACAGGGACTACGCAGCAGCTATTGAGGATATTCACAGCGTAAAGGATATGATACAGGGCTGTGATTGCTGTAAGTATATTGAGATTGCGCGTGCTATGCAAGAATTTGATGAGAACAGAACTACACCGAATTCGGCGACAAACACACCGAAACCAAAGGCTTCAGATGAAATTTCGCTCGAGCATACAGCGCAAGTGGCTTCTCCTGATCTGTATAGCGAGATACGCGAGATTCCAAGAAACAATATGGACGCAGTCTTAATGCTAGACACGTCGGGAAGTATGGCTCAGGTTAGCGCACATACTGGAAAAGCGATTCTATCCTATGCCCAAGAAGCGGCTACAGTTTTTGTCGATCAGGCGTTTGCAAACAACGAGAACTATCGTGTGGGCCTGGCGACATTCAATGGAAGTGCCGAGGTTCAGCAGACGATGGTAAACAAGGAGAATATACAAATTCTTCGTAATTCCATCATGCACATGAGCGCAGGCGGTCAAACCAATATTGTGGCTGCGTTTGAGCAGGCATCGCAGATCCTTGAGGCGGAAGGACGTGCTGATGCTAGACAGATAATCGTGTTATTTACGGACGGCATACACAATTGTTCTGGTGATCCAGTTTCTTCTGGCGAGCATGCTATGATTGGACGGAATGGCGAGGCGCGTAATATTTATACAGTAGGTCTTGTCGGCGCCCTATCGGAAGAAGAGAAGAAACAGGTTCGTTCCATTTTGGATCGTCCATATGCAGTCAGGTATATCGAGATAGACGAACAAGAACAGATCGAAGGTGCGTTTTATCTACTCGGTCTTGCAGCTTCAAATGGCGATCCATCAAGACGGATTCATACGTTGCGGGTAAGAGGCGCCAAGAGTGTTCAAGTCAGAAGTGATGAAACAGGAGAGGTACTTACCTCTGCACAGACGGCAGAGGCATCCTTTGGCTCTGTATACATGACGGAGAATGATTATGAAGCGATTTATACGCTGGACGAGGGACAATACTCGCTGCAAGTATGCGGAGGCGATGTCAAAACGATCGGCATAGTGATGGAGACCATGGACGGCAGGGCAGTTACGATAACGCAGGGAGCGAATTTGCGTTTTAACGGCAACAGGGGCACACGTCTCTCAGCTGATTTGTCCTTTGAAAATGGCAGTTTTGAATTGCACGATCATTCATTTGATCCGCATACGTTCAAAGGGCTTGATCCATTTACGGGAGAACCCTGCGAGCCACTCTATGAGTACAAGGTAAGCGCGGGTATAGCCAATTTGCCTAATGGTGGTCTTGTAAGTCAAAGGGTGGGCGGCTATTCTGCATCCGTTCCCAATGAAGCCAATAAACCGGATCGCGTGAACGAACAAAGCTTGGAAGTATTTAATCCGTTCTTTGAATCTGAAGGATTTATTGTGGAGAGCAGAACGTCGTACAACACCAATTACAATCACTATACCTATTATTTGGGCGGAAATGATTCGAAGCTTTATCGAGTTCCGGAAGCGGGCGGGAAAAAGGAGAAAGTGGTCGATAAAAAGATTGTCGCATATTGGGTCGATGAGACCGGAATCTATTATTCTGATGGTAAAAAAATCAAACGACTGATTCACGGCGAGCGCAAGGCGACAGATCTCGTAAATCACGGAGTAGCAGATGGCGGCGGACTCTCACGCATGATCCGTTTCGGTGATTATTTGTACTATATCGATAAAAGCGAGAGATGCATCTGGGCGGTGCCCTATATCGGCGGCGAACCTCAAAAGCTTACTGAGGAAGCGGCACGCTGTCTGACACTCGCACAGCTTGGAAACGATGTTGTGCTCATTTACAATACATATGATAAAGGTAAGATTTCTGAGTACCTACGGGTAATTTATCTAGACGGCGAGTCAGTACATGCGTTGGAAGCATTGGAAACGATCAATACGCATTACTTCAACTTCGCGAATGGATTTCTCTATTATTGCAAAAAGGATGAAAACTGCGCTCTTTACAGAATAAATTTAAACGATCCTATTCAGGATGAAAAGATTGCCAATATTCATGCGTCGAGGATATTCCTCTTTGACGATTACGTCGTAACGACGGACAACAGTCAACATTTTTGCGTGATGCGACCGGATGGTTCTGAATTCAGGACCATTTATGCGCCGTATTTGCAAGACGTTTGGTAAGACTTTAGACAGATGCCTCAATTATTGTCATCAATAAAACCAACAATAAGGCTCTATGACAGAAGGGATGGCAGGTAATTATAAATCGCCCACATCGACAGGCCCATTGAATCACCGGGGGACATGGACGAAAGGACCGGCTCAAAAACTTGAGCCGGTCTGGACAAATCTTTATAACATGCTAACGGATCATCAATACGCACTCGATAAAACGGCCTTTTTGCAATTTGCTTAAGCTCATTGTGGGATAACGACGGCAGAGCGACTCGATGCTTTTTAACCCATCGCCCTTGTGGCCGGGCTTTGTCGATGCAAGATGACCCATCAAAAAGGCCGATATATCAAAGCCATCGCGATAGGTGTTGAGGATGCTGAACTCCAATCCGTCCGATGTCTCCGTGATCAGGATGCTGACGCGCGCATCGACCGAGCCATCCGCTGCTTCGATCGCATTGTCCAGCAACACGCCGAGCGCTTGGCACAGCACGGAGGAGGGGATACGGCCAAAATGCAACTGGCTTGATACAGTTAAATAGATCGGTAAAGACATGTCCCGTGCGCGTTCCAGTTTATTGAGTAGGAGAGCGGAGACCGCGACATCCCCAATGCGTTGAAGGGAAAGGATGTTTTCGTTGTTGATTCGTGCACAGTCGCGCGCCATGGTCTCATAGTATTGAAGTTGCTCATGAGGCGTTCCGTACAGGAGCACCCCTTCATAACCGTAGATCATGTTGATGATATTGTGCCTAAACTGGCGCATATCCGCGATCAACGTATCCGTGATCACCTTCTGATGTTCAAGGGTTTCGTTCCGTCTACGCATTGCGAGGTAGTGGAAGTCTTGAAAGAGATAGGAGAGAACGACGATGAGCATGAAACCGACCGCCAGATGTATAATTGAAGAATATAAAAGTTGGTTCTTGGACTCTATTTCTACAATGTAGTTAAACATTACCGCACCTGATAAAAGCGCTATAACAAGAAGCAGAACTGGACGAATAATATATATGCTATTTGGGAGTGTGATTGTTTTTGTTCGAATTGCACGCTGTACATACCAAATAGGAATAGCGACAAGTGAAGTAAGAGGACTAAAGAAGAGCGTGTATAATCGCTTATAACCAAAGACATAACCACCGGTATATTCTGCGGGATTCTGTCCCAATGATGTTAGGATGATAGTGCTTAAAAAACTATATAAAATATTAATAAAAAGGATTGTTATTAGTAAAACTAATGTATGAACCAAGAGCTTCCATCCGCGATAACGAAATGCTAGATATGCCTGTAAGACTACAGAAAAAATCCCTATTATAAAGTTTAAAGCGCCATAATAATCTGGAGAAATGATAACCGCAACGATTCCGCTAATTGCACCGACGGCACAAAACCAAAAGCAACCTTTAAGTGTTGGACGTACATATTCCACTGCGCTGCAAACTATGTATATCATTACGAAGTCTATAGTATCAGCAATCATGGCTATGCACCAATTCTGAAAGCTCATCTGTGAATCCCCACCGTTTCTGAGAGCATCTCGCGCAGCTGAGGCGCCAATCTGCGAGATAGTACCAAGCGATCTCCGTTTTTCATATTCACGACACCCTCTCCCCAGTCGATATCGGCGATATAGCTTATAGCACAAAGAGTTTGGCGATGAATGCGCACGAACCATTCAGAGACCAACTGTTTTGCAACGGCATCCAAGGTACATCGCCAGGTATGGCTTCCTTTCATGGTGACCGCACGCACGCAATTTCTTTGTGAGCAAATATAGAGGATGTCCTCTTGATCGATCAGGACGGTCTGGCTGCCCAGCCGTATGGGGAGGATGTGCACGGAACGGCGATTCAGATCTTTCTGGATTGCGTCCAGACAAGCGGCAACCGCTTCCAACGTCAGCGGTTTCAAAAGAAAATCAAAGGCATGTGTGTGCAAGCAATGCATGGCATAATGCTGATGCGCAGATACATAAACGATATATCCTGCCGGGTCGATCTTATGCAGTTGTTCCGTCAGTCCCATTCCATTAATTGACTGGTTAAGTTCGATATCCAGCATGTATAGTGTCTGACCGCCTGGTATGCGAGCATAAAACAGCACTTCCTCAGCCCGTTGCGTGCATAGAACGACTTTCGCCTCCATATGCACCTGCGCAATCGCACGGCGCGTCAACCCTGCGAGGATATCCTTGTGCGTGAATTCATCATCCAGACAGACTATCCGCAGCATCAGAATGCACCTCCGCGACCAATATAGCATGGGCTGCGAGGACATGTCAATCTTTTGTGAGGAAAATAATCTCAACTTGTGACGAGCGGTTGTGTCATTGTGACGAGCGGTTTGCAAGCGATAGCGAATGACGATACAATAATGCCAGAATTATTTGGGGCACCGAAAATAAAAAAATTTAAACATAGTTACAGGGAGAAGCGAGAATGAAAAACAGTATTTGGATGGCTACTGTGGTATGCGCTTGGATCATAATCATAGCATTCCCTTTATCTGTAAATGCTCAAAACGGAGGCATGTTAGAAATAACCATGCAGTCAGACAAGAAAACATACGAGATAGATGAAAAGGCTAAGCTCACCGTTACGGTTGAAAACAAAGGGGATACAATTGCGACAGACGTTGTTATTACAAATATATTGCCCAATGGACTGATGTATGCGCCGGAACAAAATGCAACGATTTTTGAGCACGAGGCCATTCAACCGCATGCATCCGTAAAGCATGAGATATGGGTACAGAAAGCGGAAGATGACTTACCACAGACAGGTGACACGTTTAAGTGGGCTTATGTTTGGTGCGGTATTGTCATAGGGGGACTAATATTAGTAGGCGCACAGATCGTAAAAATGAAAAAGTGCCGCATATAGGTGAGAACAATGCGAATCCAGCTGAGTGAACAAAACAGATCTAGAAGATGGAAAAGGAGCGTAAAAAGATATAGAAGAATTCGGGTTGTACAGACATTGAGTTTATGCATATTCACTTTTTCTATCATGGTAGGTATAGTTCAACTCAGACGTTATTACCTGGCGCGTAAAGAGTATCAGTCCTATAATCGGTGGTCGAATGTGATTTATTGCACCTCGATGCCAATTATACAGGAAGAACTTAATTCTATAAGGGAAGATCAAAACGTGCAGCCAACGAAAAAACCATATTATAATTCGTATATCGAAACGCTCCACAAAGAGAACGCAGATTTAGCTGCTTGGATCACCATCGAAGGCACGGATATTTCCTATCCGATTGTAAAGGGAAAAGACAATGCTTTTTATCAGAACCATACCTTTAGAAAAAAGGAGAACCCAAGTGGAGCCATCTTCATGGACTTTCGAAATGCAAAAGACTTCACCGACTATAATACGGTGATTTATGGCCATAACATGAAAGACGGTTCAATGTTCCATGGCTTAAGAAACTATCAAGATAAGGTTTATGCTCTAGAGCATGCAGAGATAAGTATTTTATGTGATCACAAAAAGTTGATCTACCAGATCATCTCTGCATATATACGTGAAGACGAGTTTGATTTCAGAGCACAAAATTGTAAGAGTCCGCAGGAGAAGAGGAAGTTCTTTGAAGAAATTACGATGCGTTCAGAAAATCGTTTGTTCAACGAGCCGCCGGTTGATACATCACTGCTCACATTGGTGACCTGTACAGGTGGCACGCATGATTGGTACTTTGTCGTGCATGCCATGTTGACAAAAGAAGAATGATGGAGGTTGAAGACAATGAAGAAAAGCTGTGGGTTACTGCTCTGCGTATTGTTGTGTCTATGGGGTGTTAGCATTTCTTTAGCGGATGAAAAAGAACATAAGACCAAACAGAAAATCGAGATTACATTTGGAGAGATAATTTATACAGACACAGTGGAAGTAGAGTGGAATGAGCGGTACCCTGTACCGGAGGGCGGCGTGAAATGGGACGGAACGGAGGAATTTATAGGATTTGAGCATCGTGATGAATGGAAAACAGTAAAAGGCGAGAAATATGATTATGTAGATGGTCAAATTGCCTTTATGGCTGATTTGGGGAGCTATTTCTATGAGGTTGAGTAATTCGCTGCCCAACATAATGCGAGAATTGTTGGATACATTGCTTTGACAGAAGACTATATAATTGAGATATTGGGAAATCGTTCTCTAAATAATCTAAACATAGTTATGCAGGAACTGAGAAAGCAAACCTTTGTGATTCCCCAAACTGTTATGCTACACAGAGTGGATTATGTAGAAATGAATAAAATACCAGATGATACATGGGACCAAGCGTCTTGGGATGAAAGCATGCCTAAAGGGAAAAATTGGAACATTGAAGCGATAAAAGCTATTTCGGCATGGGATTACCAACCATTTATGGAAGAACGTAACATTGCGATTATAGATGGTATGTTTTATGATCGTCATGAAGATATAGATTTTGCAGTGGTAAGAGACTTAAATGAAGACTTTAACTGGGGGGGAGATTTTCTAAACTATACAGAGCGGAGTCATGGGACGCATGTAGCAGGTACAGCGTTAGCAATTCATAATAATCAAAAGGGAATAAGCGGTGTATTTCCTAAAGGTAAAGCTGTAGCAGTGGGGATATTGGGGAAAAATAACGGTGCATATTGGATCGATATAAAGGCTTCTATAGCTTTGGCATTGATTAAGGATGCATCTGTTATAAATGCATCCTTAGGTTGGATGGAATGGTACATAAAAGAAGTTGAAAATAATTATGAGAAAACCTTGCAAGAGTGGTCTGATTATTTAAATCCCTTTTTTGATGGATTAGAACAGTTGAAATATGATTTTGTATTTGTTAATTCTGCTGGTAATGAGTCTATGGATGCAAAGTATCATTATTGGACTAACTTTGTAACAAATCCGTTTTTTAAGGATCGCTTAATTGTAGTTGGCTCAATAGGACAAAATGCAGATAAAAGCTATAAATATTCTGCCTTTAGTAATTATGGATCCGCTGTCGATATAGTAGCACCAGGGGAAAAAATATATAGCTGTGTAATGGGAAGCCGATATGAGGATTGGAATATTCTTAATGGCGATTGGTCGGGCACATCCATGGCTGCCCCTCATGTAACCGGCGTTGCTGCCATGATATGGTCAATTAATCCGAAACTAACGGGAGCAGAAGTAAAAAAAATCCTGTTGCGTCACGGAACAGAAATATCTGACGGGCATGGATATATGCATCCTTTATTAGATGCATATGCTTGTGTTAAAGAATCGTATGATAGAGTTCCAGGTACCTTGTCGGGAACCGTAGTGGATTCGACATCTCAGGAGTTCATTCAAGGAGCCCATATCGCAATTATACCGGAGAAAGATACAGAAGCAATAGTTGTAATGGAGTGCGATGATGGCACCTTTAAAATGAATTTGAAAAAAGGAGCGTATCGACTGGAAATTACGAAAGCAGGTTACATACCCTATTCAAAAGATATCATCATCAAGCCAAATAAGACACTAGAGGTTGCAACAAAACTGGCGAAGACTCCAACAGTAAAAAAAGGTAGACTAGAAGGGAAAATAACTTGCGAATATGAGGATGTGATTGAAGCTCAAGTAACTATTCAACAGGGCATTACCGTTATTTCTTCACTACGCACAGATGAAAATGGGGATGGTTTTACCTTTACGCTTGATGATGAAATCTGTCATGGTGCGCGATTAGAGGTCATGGCAAAGGATGCTAAGGGAAACTACTATTACGGTGATCTGGTTTTGACACCCACCCCATGGCAGAAGGATAAGAGAATGGACAATCTGGCGGATGAATAAGTGCTATGAATAACAGATTGGAGAGAAGTTTATGAAGAAAACCTTTGCTACATTATTAATGTTTATTGCGACAGAATAAAATGCAAGCGAAAGGAAGAATAGCCTTAATACTAATTACGATGCTCGTTCTGGTCCCCTCGTCAGCAATGGCTATGACATGAGACGAACTATGCAGTAAAGTGGCACAGATGGCGAGGATACTAATAACGGCGGTAGGCACAATGCCTGCCGCCGTTCGTTATGAATGATATTTACCGCGCGATCCGCAGCGTCTTCACCTCGAACGTGCCAAAGTGCAGCTTCACGCAGCCGTCCTCGAGGGGCAGCTCGCTTTGCTTGTTCTCGAGCATGTCGCAGGCCCAGACCTTGGCGGCGGGGATGTTCAGACCCAGCACGCAGGAGGTGTCGGCCTTCTTGGCCTCGTATAGGCGGACGATCACGTCGCCGCTGCCGTCCTCGGCGGGCTTCACGGTATCGATGAACACGTTCGGCTCGTCGAGCACGAAGGCGCTGAAGGCGGGGCAGGCGCCCGGGGCGACCTGCATCGGCACGTTGAGGGCATACGCCTCCTGCACGACCGGGGAATCGAGGAAGCTGCCCTCCCAGCCGGTGAAGGAATAGGTGAACGTGTGCACGCCGTTGTCCGCGCGCATTTCGGGGCTGGCGGCGGCGCGCAGCAGCGTCAGCTGCAGCTCGTTTTCGTTCAGGCTGATGCCGTACTTGCAGTCGTTGAGCACCGCCGCGCCGTGGCTTTGATCGCACAGCGCGCTGTAGCGCTGGTTGCAGACCTCGAAGCGGTCGCTGTCGTACAGGCGGGAGCGGTGCGTCGGACGCGTCATGTAGCCGAACTGGATCTCGTTGATCGCCTCCGTCGCCTGCACGGCCACGGGGAACGTGACCTTGAGCAGGCGGTGCAGTTCATGCCAATCCACCTGCGTCACGAAGTCGAGGCGGCGGCTGCCGCTATCCAGCACGATGTCCTGCGAGAAGGTGGAGGAGAGCACCTTGCGCTCCACGCGCACGACCGCGCGCAGGCCGCTTTCCACACGGACGCTGAGCGTCACGGGCTCGTCGATCGGTACGCTCTGCAGGATGTAGTTGGAGTCGATATCCCACGCGTCGAAGAGGCGCGGCACGTCCTTGTACATGAGCAGGCGGTTCATCGCGCCCTGCGCGAACTCGCGGCCCGTCTGCTTGTCCACGAAGGAGACGACCTCGCCGCGCGCGTTGAGCTCCGCGCGCAAAAGCGCGTTTTCGATGACCGCGCCGCGCTCGGTGAGCTTCGCTGTGACGGCCTCCACGGGCGCTGCGGCGGCCGCGGGCAGTAGGGATACGCATCCACAGGCGGGCACGGTGACGAGCGCCAGAACGCCCTCTGCGCTCTTCTGCACGGGCACGGCCTCGCCCTCGGCGGTCTTCGCGCCGCCGGCAAACGCGTCCGGCAGCGCGACCGCGCCCGTGCGCGCGAACGACAGGGAGTTAAGCACCGTGACACCCTCGCCCTTAGCGAGCTGGGAGAGCGCGTCCTGCAGGACGGCCTTTGCCTCCGCCTGGATCCACACGTGATCGCGGCGCGCCTCTTCGTACACGCGCGCGATGGAGGAGCCGGGCAGGATGTCGTGGAACTGGTTGAGCAGCAGGCGCTTCCAGGCGGCGTCCATGCGCGCAAGCGGGTATTCGCCGTCCGCGAGCATGGCCAGCGTGCCCCACATCTCCGCCTCGCGCAGGGCGATTTCGCCCTTGCGGTTGCCGCGCTTGATGGCGGCCTGCGAGGTGAACACGCCGCGGTGCGCGGAGAAGTACAGCTCGCCCACGTAGGTATGCTGCGGGCCGCCCTCCGCCTCCATGTCCTCGAAGAAACGGGTGGGCGTCTCCATGCGGACCTTGGGCATGCCCTCCAGGTCCTTCTCGCGCAGGGCGTACTCGATGTGGTCGCGGCAGGGGCCGCCGCCGCCGTCGCCGTAGCCGTAGGGCAGCAGGAAGGCGTCCAGGCCGCGCTTTTGCACGCGCTTGCCCCAGGTCTCGCACAGCTCCTTGGGGTCGGTGCGGTAGGTGTAGCTGGTGGGCAGGAAGGTATCGATCTTCGAGCCGTCCGCGCCCTGCCAGGTGAAGTAGTGATAGGGGAACTGGTCGCCCTCGTTGTAGGACCAGAAGATCTTCTGCGTCACGAGGTACTTGACGCCGCAGCTTTTCAGGATCTGGGGCAGCGCGGCGGAGTAGCCGAACGTATCGGGCAGCCAGAGGATGACGCTGTCGATGCCGAACTCTTCCTTGAAGAAGCGTTTACCGTGCAGCACCTGGCGCACGAGCGACTCGCCGCTGGTCATGTTGGTGTCGGGCTCGACCCACATCGCGCCCTCGGCGATCCACTGGCCGCCCTTGATGGCTTCTTTGACGCGCGCGTACAGCTCCGGATAGTGCTCGCGGCACATCACGTAGCTGGCGGGCTGGCTCTGCAGGAATTTATACTCGGGGTATTCCTCGATCAGGCGCAGCTGCGCGGCGAACGTGCGCGACGTCTTGCGGTGCGTCTCGGCCATGGGCCACAGCCATGCGAGGTCCAGGTGCGCGTTGCCGATCGCGTAGAACACCGGCGCGGTCGAGCCGTTCTTAGCCTCGAGGGCGGGGCGGATCGCTTCGCGCGCGGCTTTATAGCTCTCGATGCGCGCCTCCAACGGCTGCTCGAAGTCGACGATGAGGGTGAATTGCTCCAGCGCATGGGCGATCTTGTCCGCGCGCAGGCTCTCGGGGTCGAGCTGGTCTACGAGCTGGCGCAGGGTGTCCACGTCCATGTAGAGCTGATAGGCCTCTTCGTTCCAGATGCCGTAGGTGAGCTCGCCGAGCGTGGCGCGCTGGCCCTCGACCTTCGGATCCTGATAGGCGCCGGGGAGCACCGGACCGGTCGCGCAGCCGCCCAGGGGGCTCTGCGGCCAGAAATGCCCGGCATACGCCTCCAAGAGCACGTCGTAGGTTCGCCCCGCCTCGCCGCTGGCGGTCAGGAAGTTGTCGACCAGGAAGTGATGGGGCGTGGAGACCCAGTCCGCGCGGTAGGTGCCGAAGGACTTGCCGTCCACGAACACGGTGGTCTCGCCGCCGGTCACGAGGTTCATGAGGATGCGCTTGCCCTGCGCCGCCTCCGGCAGCGTGATGTGGCTGCGCATCCAGCAGTATTCGTAGGTATGGCCCCACTTCGTGCCGAACGGCATGGGGGAGAAGGCAGCCTGAGCGGCCTCCTCCGGCGTCAGGTGATCCATCGTCAGGAAGGATTCCACCTCGATCGGGCCCAGCGGCAGGTACAGGTCCTGCATGAGGGTCTCCATCCAGTGGCTTAAGCGGCCCTTCCATTCGGAGTGCATATACTTCATCGTCAATCGTTCCTCCGTCGTTCGTGTTCCTTAGGCTTCCCAGGGGTTGGGCGTGAAGTCGCCGCCGCGGCACCACTTGAGGTAGGCCAGCGCGTGCTTCTGGGCAGTCATCTCCCAGTCCTTCTTGTAGATCGGGTCGTGATAGCCCTCCACGCAGATATCGCCGGCGTAGCCGCCCACGTGCAGGATGTAGAGGATGTCGCGCCAGTCGCTGTCGCCAAAGCCCGGCGTGCGCTCGGGCGCGTACCAGTCGGTGTCGCACAGCACGCCATAGTCCGCGACCGCGCGGCGGTCGACGCTGGCGTCCTTGCCGTGCACGTGATAGACCTTCTTTACCCACTTGCGCAGCTGGGCGATGGGGTCGATCAGCTGGATCATCTGGTGTGCGGGCTCCCATTCCAGGCCGAGCGCGTCGCTCTTGACCTCGTCAAACATCCGCTCCCACGCGCGCGGGTTGAAGCCGATGTTGCAGGTCGGACGATCCCATGTGCCGCCCATGGGGCAGTTCTCGATCGCCAGGCGCACGCCGCGGTCCTCCGCGCGCTTGGAAAGCTCGCGGAATACCTCGCCGAACTTCTTGAAGGATTCGTCCACGGGCTTGCCTTCGTAAGCGCCGGCAAACGTGGAGACGGTCTTCGCGCCGAACAGATGGGCGGCGTCAATCGCCCGCTCGAGGTTTTTCTTGTGCTCCTCGTACTGGATGGCGTTGCAGTAATAGCCCAGCGTCGTGACCTCGACGCCCTTTTCTTCGGCCAGGGCCTTCATGCGCGGGCCCTGCTCCTCGATGTTCACGCCGTAATACTCCATGTGATAGTTGACGGAGAGGGTTTCAAAGCCGATGTCCGCCATGTGCGGACCCCATTGCTCGGCGTACGGGCCCGGCAGGCATGTGCCGATGCGGATCTGAGAGATGTCATAATGCGGTACCAATGCGATCATCCTTTCCATTTTCGGTTCGCCCGCGAGGGGCGGGAGCGATAAAACAAAACGCAGCCGAATACGCTTAATAGGTTCGCGCCGCAGGTGCGTTTTCCTCTAAGGGGATGGCGAAACCACAAAGAAAATCGGGAACAGGCGAGCCTGTTCCCGATCGTTGTCGGCAGGCCGATGCGGCCTTTAAGGTTTTACTGCGGCTTCACGAGCGGATGGAAGCAGAGCACCTTGCGCCGCTCGTTGAGCTTTACCATCTTCGGGCGGTTCTTGCGGCATTCGTCCGTCGCGTAGGGGCAGCGGGGCGCGAACTTGCAGTAGGTGATCGCGTATTCCTTGTCCTCCATGTCCGGCATGACGAGCTCTTCGCTCCACTTGTCGCCCACGCGCGGCACGGCGTTCATCAGCAGCTCCGTATACGGGTGCGCCGGGTCGTCCATGATCTCCTTGGCGGGGCCGTACTCGATCAGGCCGCCGCGATAGAGCGTGGCGATGTAATCGGAGACATAATAGGCGGTGGACAGGTCGTGTGTGATGTAGATGAAGGAGACGTTGTACTTATCCTTGAGCTCCTTGAAGAGGTTGACGATGTTCATCTTCATCGACGCGTCGATCGCGGCCACGGGTTCGTCGGCGATGATCAGCTTCGGACGGGTGATGAGCGCGCGCGCGATGGAGACGCGCTGCAGCTCGCCGCCGGAGAACTGCGTAGGATACTTGCCCTTTACGACCGCCAGCGACATGCCGACGCTGCGCAGCGTCTCGTCGACCAGCTTTTCGGCCTCCTCACGGTTTTTGCTGATGCCCAGGCGCAGCGCTGTGTTGAACAGATAGGTATCCACCGTCTTGCGCGCGGAGAAGGACTCGTAGGGGTTTTGTAAGATCGGCTGCACGTCCAGCTTGAACTGCTTGGGATGGTACGCCTTTTTGTCGGCATAGGAGTTGCCCAGCAGCGTGATGTCGCCCATGTCGGGCTGGTATAGGCGCAGGATCATCTTGCACAGCGTAGACTTGCCGCAGCCGGATTCGCCGACGATCGAGAGGATGACCGGCTTGCCGGCGTCGATATCGAGCGAGACGTCGTCGATCGCGACGAGCTTTTTGCCCATCAGCATGCCGCCGATGCGGAAGATCTTGCTGACGTTTTTGATTTCAAGCAGCTTTGCGGCCATGTCATTTCACCTCCGGATTGAGTAAATGGCAGGCCGCGTAGCGGCCGGGCTTGATCTCGCGGAATTCCGGAACGGCCTCGCGGCACTTGTCCGTCGCCTTGGGGCAACGTGGCGCGAAGCGGCATCCGGGCGGCGGGTTCTTCAGTGCCGGCGGGCGGCCCGGGATGCCGACCTTCTGGCTCTTATCGCCCACGCGCGGCAGCGCGCCGATCAGCATCTGGGTATAGGGGTGAATGGGATCGTTGAAGATATCGTCCGTCTTGCCCAGCTCTACGAAGCTGCCGGAGTACATGATGCCCATGCGGTTCGTGATCTGGTAGTGCACGCCCATGTCGTGGCTGACGAGCACCAGCGTGTTCTTGAACTGGCGCTGCAGGCGCATGAGCATCATGAGGATGCCGCGCTGCACGACGACGTCCAGCGCCGTGGTGGGTTCGTCGGCCAGCACCACATTGGGGGACATGAAGGTCGCAAGCGCGATGATGACGCGCTGGCGCATGCCGCCGGAGAGCTGGAAGGGGAAGGCCTCGAGGATGTCGGGCGAGAGGCCCAGCTCTTCGAGGTACTTGGCCACGCGCGCAAGCGTCTGCTCCTCGGTTTCGTTCTTGCGGTCTTCCTTGGGGATGGAATCGAGGAACTGACTCTTGAGGCGGGTGATCGGGTTGAGCACGCTCTGCGCGGCCTGGGGGACGTAGGAGATGTGGTTCCACCAGCTGTTGCGGATCTCGCCCGACTCGTAGGAGAACTTCTTGCCGTTCTTTTCGCCGCTGAGAACCACGCGGCCATCGTCAATCTCGAGCGGGAACTCGATGATGTCGTACAGGGTCTTGAGCAGTGTGGACTTGCCGCATCCGGACTCGCCGGCGATGCCGAAAATTTCGTTGTCGTAAATTTCGAAGTTCACGTCTTTGACGACGTGCACGTTGCCGTCGATGGTCTTATAGGAGGCGGAAAGATGGTCAATTTTCAGCATCTTTATCTACCTCTCTTCATGGACATATAGTCGTTGTAGCCGGTGATCAGGAGGAACAGACCGATGAAGAGCAGCACGGTCGCGACGATCGGCGAGCCGATCCAGAACCACTGCTGCGCCATGATGGCGTTGCGGTCGCGGGCCCACTGGATCATGTTGCCCAGGGAGATCAGGTTTGCGGGCGACAGGCCCAGAACCGCCAGGCTGGACTCGGAGGCGATGGCCGACAGGGTTGCGTTCATGAAGTTGGAGAGGGACCAGCTCAGCGCGTAGGGCAAAATCTCCGTCACGACGATCTGCACCGAGCCCTCGCCCGAGAACTTGGCGGTGTGGATGAAATCGCGCTCCTTGAGCGTCAGGGCCATGGAGCGGATCTGGCGGCTTGGCCAGGCCCAGGCGAACATTGCCAGCACCAGCGCCATCATCACCACGGTGGCCGAGCCCTTCATGAGCGAGGTCATCAGGATCAGGATCGGCAGGGAGGGGATGACCACGAACGTATCGGTGACGACCATGAGCACGCGGTCGAGCGTGCCGCCGGAGAAACCGGCGATGAGGCCGACGAAGACGCCGACGACCGTGCCGATGGTGGCGACGATGAGGCCGATGACCAGGGAGTTATGGATGGATTCGATCAGCAGCCACAGGACATCCTGCCCCAAAGAGGTCGTGCCCAGCCAATGATCCGCGCAGGGCAACAGCTTTTTCGGGTACGTGTTAAAGGCAAAGGGGCTGGTATGCGGGATGAAGTAGACGACAAAGCCGATGAAGAAGAAGAACGCGGTCATGATCAACCCGGCTTTGAGGCGGCCGTTGGCATTTTTCCAGAATTTTTTCATGTTCACCGTTCCTCCTTTCTCAGCTATAACGGATGCGCGGATCGATGAACGGATAGACGAGGTCAGCGATCAGCGTAGCCGTGGAAATGGCGACAATTGAGATGGTGATACAGCCCAGGATCATGTTATAGTCGGATTGCAGGATCGCATTTTGGATCAGCTTGCCGACGCCCGGATAACCGAAGATGATCTCGGTCATGATCGAGCCGTTGAATACGCCGCCCAGGCTCATGGCCAGCGCGGTAATCTGCGTCAGGATCGAGTTGCGGAAGACGTAGTTCCTGCCGATCTTTCCTTCGGACAGACCGCGATAGCGCGCGTAGAGGACGAAATCCTCCTCCGCCGTCGTGCCTGCGAGCGACTTCATGGAGATGATCCACCAGCCGGTGCCGACCAGCAGCAGGGAGATGGCGGGCAGCGTGGATGCCTTGATGAGCGAAGCGAGGTATGCGCCAAAGCCGCCCGACATGTTAAACGTGGACTGCAGGGGGAACCACTTGAGGATAAAGGCGAAGAATATCTGCAGCACCAGGGCGACGATGAAGTAGGGAATGGGATAAATACAAATCGCGATGCCCTCCAGAATCTTGGAGGAACGCTTGTTCTTTCTAAAGCCGGCCAGCAGGCCTATGATGTTGCCGACGACCCAGGCCAATATGGTGGATGTCAGCGATAAGCCCACCGTATAGGGAAGGTATTGCCAGATGATCGTACCCGTATCGGTCGGATAGCTCATCAGGCTGGGGCCGAAGTCAAAGTGTAGAAGGCCCTTCCAAAGGAATGAACCGTATTGCTCGAGCAACGAGCCTTCCAGGCCGAACTGTACGCGCAAAGACTTTCTCAGCGCTTCCTTTTGCTCCGGGTCCATCTGACCGGAACGGGCCTGCATTTGCCCGATCATGTTCTCAACCGGATCAGAAGGGAACATGCGGGGAATAAAAAAGATGAAAGTAACGCCAATCCAAATGGTCAGCGCCCACGTCATGAGACGAAGGCCTAAATACTTCCAAAATTTCACAGGGTCACACCCCTTCGCTAACACGAATTTTTGTCGGTTGATGGGGAATCTGCCGTAGAGACCGGCGCAGATGCTCCGAAGGGGAGGTGACTGCGCGCGTTAAGAATGAAAAGTAAAGAAGAAAGCACGCGCCGCCGCAGCGGGCGGCGCGTGCCGTAAGGCTGAGCCCTTTATAGGGCATCCATCTTCAAGTCTTACTTGGCCACAGGCGTGATGTGCGGCACGATGTACTTGAAGCAGCTCCA
The DNA here is from genome assembly GCA_023404715.1 of Bacillota bacterium. Lineage (GTDB taxonomy): Bacteria > Bacillota > Clostridia > Christensenellales > Aristaeellaceae > Beduinella. The sequence continues at coordinate 58,499 of JAEYAR010000093.1, forward strand.
CCACCACCACGGACCATTGTAGGGATCCTCAGCGCAGGGGTAGCCTTCCCAGTTTGTGCTGTTGGTCGGAACGAACTTGACGCCGGAGTGGAAGCCGATGAAGGGCATATCCTCGACGGCGGCCTTCAGGAAGTCCATCGCGAGCTCGTAAGCCTTGTCGTCTTCCGGGGACAGCTTCGCCATCTCGTGGATCGCGTTCGTCGCCACTTCGTTGTTCCAGCGGGTACCCTGGCCGGATCCGCGCTCGCCCAGCGGCACGATCAGGTCGGCATCCCAGCCGTTGATCTGGGAGTAGATGTCCTTGGTGATACCGCCGGTCGGCCAATAGCCGCCGATTTCGTAGTTGCCGGTCTCGCCGTCGGCGCTCCACACGGCGGAGCTCTTGCTCGTCAGCGTGCAGTTGAGGCCGAACTTGGTCAGCTGGTCGTACGCAGCCTGCGTGCCGCGGCCAGCCTGCGCCTCAGAGTCAGCGATGTAGGACAGCTCGATGGAGAAGGGCTTGCCTTCGAAGTACCAGCCGTCGTCCTTCTTCTCAAGGCCGGCCTTGGTCAGCAGCTTGGTGGCGGCTTCCGGATCGTACTTCCAGCAGCCGATGCCGAACATGTCGACCAGCGCGTCCTTATCGGTGGGGATGTCATAGCCCTGCGCGGTCAGCGTGGCGGCCATGCGCTCGGCGTATCCGTTGTCGAACGGCTTCACGGTCGTGCCGTCGCCCAGATCGAGTTCGAACTCCTCGAGCCAAGGCTGCAGGGGCTTGTAGTACAGTTCCTGCATGGCGCTGGTGGCCGTCAGGATCGGCAGGCAGCTCGCGCGGCCGACGCCGTCAAAGACGTTCATGGAGATTTCGTCGAAGTTCATCGCCAGCGCGATGCCCCAGCGGAAGTCGGCGCTGTCATAGGGCGCGCCCTTGCCGATGGAGAAGGACAGGCCCTTGGAGCAGGGATCGTCCGAGGTCGCGTACGGGAAGTCCTTGTACCAGCAGGCGATCTTGTCGTTCGCGCTGGTCATGACCTCGAGCTCTTCGGGGGTGACTTCGCAAAGGATGTCGACCTCGTTGTTGATCATCATCATCTGCTTGGTCGTGGCGTCGCCCAGCGCCTTGAAGAGGACGTACTTGGCGGAGGGCTGCATGCCGGTCACGACGCCGACGGTGCTGGCCTGCCAATCCTCGCGCAGTTCGTACAGAATCCACTTGCCCAGCGGGTCAAAGGAATTTACGGTGTACGGGCCGGCGACGACGGGCGCCTCGTCCTTAAACGTGGTGACGTCATCGACCTTGGAATAGACGTGCTCAGGAACGATGCGAAGGTCGCAGCCCCAGATCGTGACGCCGAACTTGAGCGTCAGGCGGGGGAAGGATTCCTTCGTCACGAACTTCACGGTGTAATCATCCACCTTTTCGCAGGAGGCGAAAACGGTGTTGAAGTACGCGCTCTGCGCGATGCCGGGGTTCGTCAGGATCATGTTGAGCGTGAACACGACGTCATCGGCATTGAGGTCTTCGCCGTCGGACCACTTGATGCCCTGGCGAATCTTCACGGTATGCTCGGTGAAGTCTTCGTTCGAGACGGGCATGCCTTCGGCGATTTCACCGAACTGCTCGCCCTTTACGGTGTCCATTTCCCATAGGTGGCTCATCATCATCTGATGGATGCCGGAGCCCATCTGGGTGCCCTGCATATAGGGGTTGAACTGGCCGGGGGTGTCGGTCGGGCTCTGCATTTCGACGATAAGCGTCTCAGCGCGGGGCGTGCCGACGTCGGTCATTTCCTCAGCAAACGCGAAGGAGCTCAAAGAGAAGACCATCGCGAGTGCAAGGACGAGAGAGAGGATCTTGCGCATAGGGTGTTACCTCCTTTTTTGTCGCCCCAACCCACGCGGGGGTTGGGGTACGCGTCGGGAAATTTTCAATTTCCGCGCCGCTAGGCGGCCTTACGGCCTCCCTTTTTGCCGCCCCAACCCACGCGGGGGTTGGGGTACGCGTCGGGAAATTTTCAATTTCCGCGCCGCTAGGTGGCCTTACGGCCTCCCTTTTTGCCGCCCCAACCCTTATGATAGGGCTGGACGTAGGGCACAAAACGTGTACGTTTTTTGACGGTGCCGCCGGAAGAACCACTGGACGCAACTTTATGCGCAGTGCTTCTTCCGGTGTTTTTTTGCGTGTTTCACAAAACGTACGATAAAATTGGATGGTTACGCGCTGTCGATAAGCGATCTTCGACCCCCTTTTGGTAAGCAATTCCGTGCTTCATTTCGAGCCTAAAATGATCTTAGCACAATGGCGTAAAAAAATCAAGTTTCTATGTGCAAAATCTTCTTTGGGACTAACGCGAAAGCACCGTTTTTGGAAGGCTAAGTTTCCATAAGAATGAATGCAAAAATGCAAAAATCCCTTGATATTCCTAGGGTTGTATAATGCTTGATTGTTATATAAAGGAAGATAAGAAATTTTGCAAAGTGGGTTGACAAATTCAGATGCAGAGTATATACTGAGCATATACGATATATACGGTAGATGCAGATGGAGGCGAGGAGATGGACATCATCCTTTCCCATTCCAGCGAGAAGCCGATCTACGAGCAGATCACGGCGCAGATCAAGCGCATGATCGCGAGCGGCGAGCTGGCGCCCGGCGAAATGTTGCCCAGCATGCGCGTGCTGGCGCGGGATCTGCGCATCAGCGTGATCACGACCAAGCGGGCGTATCAGGATTTGGAGCGGGACGGTTTTATCGAGACGGTCGCCGGAAAGGGCAGCTTTGTCGCCGGCAAAAATGCGGAGCTGATCCGCGAGGAAAACCTGCGGCAGGTAGAAGAGCATTTGGGCCGCGCGGTTGAGACCGCGCGCATGGGCGGTATCACGAAGGTTGAAGTGTTGGAAATGATCGATCTGTTATTTGAGGAGGAATAGGGGATGGCGAATGCGGTACGCATCGAAGGCCTGTGCAAGCAATACGGTTCCTTCGCGCTAAAGGATATGTCGATGACGGTGGAGGCCGGGACGATCATGGGCCTCGTAGGCGAAAACGGCGCTGGCAAGACGACGACGATCAAATCGATTTTGGGGCTCGTGCGTCCAGATGCGGGCGGCATCGAGGTGATGGGGGAAGACGCGCTCGCAAACGGGTATAGGGCGCGCAAGCAGGTGGGCTACGTGCCCGACGAATGCTGCTTTCATACGGTCATGAGCGCGCTAGACGTCGCCCGCGTCATGCGCGCGCTCTATCCGGGCTGGGAGGACGCGCTGTTTAAGACGTTGATCGGGCGCTTTGGCATCGACCCGAAAAAGCAAATCAAGGATTTTTCAAAGGGCATGCGCATGAAGCTCTCCATCGCTGCGGCAATGGCGCACCGCCCGAGGCTGCTCATTTTGGATGAGCCGACCGGCGGGCTGGATCCCATCGCGCGGGACGAGCTGCTGGATATTCTGCAGCAGTTCGTGGAGGATGAAGACCACGCGGTGCTCTTTTCTACCCATATCACGAGCGATTTGGACAAGATCGCCGACGCGGTGACGTTCCTGCACGAGGGGGAGATCGTATTCTCTGCGCGGCGCGACGAGCTGATGGATACCATGGGCGTCGCGCGCCTGAGCGCGGCGCAGCTCGCCGGGCTTGGGCCTGACGAAGCGCTGCGGGTCCGTCGCGAAAAATTTGGCTGCGATGCGCTCCTGCGCGACCGGCGGGCGGCCAAGCGTGCGCACCCGGATTGGGTGGTAGAGCCTGTGAGCATCGAAGAAATCATGTTAATGATCGTAAAGGGGGACATACGATGAAGGGGCTTTTGCTCAAGGATCTGCTCGTAGCGGGCAGGCAGGCGAAGACTACGCTGATGATTATCGTAGTATACCTGGTCATCTTTCGCAAAAATGCGCCGGTTCTGGTAGGGCTGGTCTCCATGCTAGGCATGATGACGGCGATCTCCAGCTTCAGCCATGACGAGGCGGTCAAGTGGCCCGCCTATGCGGCGGCATTGCCGATCCCACGGCGCAATATCGTAGGCGCAAAGTACGTTCTGAGCTTTGGCATCCTCGCGGCGGGCGTGCTGCTCTCGACGGCCGTGGCGCTGGCCGTCGGCGCGCTCGCCGGCGGCGCGGAGTGGGTCGAAGTGGTCAGCTCAGCGCTCGGATGTGCGCTGGTGATGGGCTTTATGCTTTGCCTCACGCTGCCGCTGATGTTCCGCTATCCGGTCGAAAAGGCGCGCACGTTCATGCTGCTGGCGATGATGGTACCTACGGTCCTCGTGCTGGCGGGCGCGGAAATCCTCTCCGCCCGTACGCAGGCGGGCGCCCTTACGCCGGGCTTTATCGAGAACTTGCCCTGGGGCGTTCTCTGCGCGGCGCTGGTCGCGTTGCTTGCGCTAAGCGCGCGCATCTCTTACAAAATATCCGTTCGCTTTATGGAGCGCAAGGAGCTATAGTTGCGACGCGGATTCCGAGGCTTTCACGCTTTGGAATCCGTTTTTTTAGCGATTGACGCGGAAAAAATTTTTTCTTGCGCCTGCCGCCTAAAACGGATATAATGAAGACGACAATCGACCATTCGGAGGATCTTCATGAGAATACTGGCGTTGGATATCGGCGGAACGGCTATCAAATCCGCCCTATTGAATGGGGCGGGGCACATCCTGAAGGAGGCGGAGACGCCCTCGGAGGCCAAGCAGGGCGGCGCGCGCCTGATGGAGCGCGCAAAGGCCGTTATCGACGCCTATGAGGGGTTTGACGCCCTGGGGGTGTCTACGACGGGCCAGGTCGACGCGCGCGCAGGCCGCATCGTCTTTGCCAACGAGAATGTGCCGTCTTATACGGGCATGCAGGTCGCGGACATCCTGCGCGCGCACGCGGGCGTGCCCGTCGCGGTGGAAAACGACGTGAATGCCGCCGCGCTGGGCGAGGCGAGCTTCGGCGCCGGGCGAGGGGCGCGCGATTTTTTGTGCCTGACGTACGGCACGGGGGTGGGCGGCGCGATCGTGATCGAGGGGCGCATCTTCGGCGGCGCGGACGGCGTGGCGGGCGAGATAGGTCACATCCTGACGCACCCGGAGGGGCTGCCCTGCGCCTGCGGCCAGCGCGGCTGCTACGAGCAATACGCGTCCGTGAGCGCGCTGATGCGCGCGGCCCGCGGCGTCTGCCCGGAGCTTCAAGATGGACGCGATCTCTTTGGCCGCATAGCCGCGCGGGCCGATCTGGCGGACGTGGTGGCGTGTTGGGTACGCGAGGTCGTATACGGGCTCGTCTCCCTCACGCATATCTTTAACCCGTCGCTCATCGTGCTCGGCGGCGGCGTGCTTTCACAGAGCGCAGTCCTGCGCGCGATCGAGGCGCAGCTGTATCCCAGGCTTATGAACAGCTACTGCGGCGTCAGGCTTGCGAGCGCCCAGCTTGGCAATCAGGCCGGGGTTTACGGCGCGTTCGAGCTCGCGCGGCGCGTATTGGAGGGGAAGGCATAATGGCAAACGATATTTTTACGGAGATTCATACGCGCTACAATCAATTTACCAAGGCGGAAAAGTGCGTGGCGGATCTTGTGCTCGAAAAGCCGGATCAGGTGATCTATATGTCGATCACCGACCTGGCGGACGCATGCGGCGTAGGCGATACGAGCGTCTTTCGTTTCTGTCGCGATCTGGACAAAAAGGGGTATCAGGACTTCAAGGTGGCCTTGGCACAGGCGCTTGCCTCCGGTTCGGAGGATGCCGCCGCATCTCAGCTGACGGGCGCGGTAGGCTTTAAAGATTCGTTGGACGAGGTCGTTCAAAAGGTGCTTTCCACGAACGTGGGCGCGCTGAACGAGACCTACCGTCTGATTCGCACGGAGGACATCGACAAGGCGGTAGAGTGGATGACCCAGGCGCGGAGCATTTACTTTTTCGGCGTAGGCGGTTCGATGGTCGCCGCGCTGGAGGCACAGAGCCGATTCATGCGCATCACCAGCAAGGTGCATATGACGATCGACCTGCACCAGCAGGCGATGAGCGCGGCGCTGATGGGGCCGGAGGATCTCGCCGTCGCTTTTTCGTATTCGGGGGCGACAAAGGATACGCTGGACGTCGTCAGCAAGGCCAAAGCAGGCGGGGCGAAGGTGATCGGCATCACGCGCTTTACGCGCTCGCCCCTGAGCACGCTGTGCGATCTGCGCCTATTGTGCGGGGCGAACGAGAAACCACTTCAAGGCGGCTCTATGTCGGTAAAAATGTCGCAACTCTTTTTGCTGGATTTGCTTTATGTGGAATACTTTAGGAGAACTTATGAGTGCTCTACGAAGAACAAGGTAGCGACGTCCGATGCGATTATCAGCAAGCTTTACTGATAAATAATGGGGTTACGGCTTATTCTGCTTTTTTGTTATTCCTCTTTTAGCCTCTCGGCCTTTGCCGAAGGCTATTTTTTTATCGGCTTTGACAGTTTTTCAGTCGGTGGATAACAAAACACAGAGTACTTCTGTTAATCTACGAAAAATTAAATTTTGTTTCTTGTAGAGAATATGTTTTCCTTTTTAAAAATAAAAATAAAAAAATTTTTTAAAAACTATTGATTATAAAATGAATTTTGGTATAATGGGTGCAAAGAGGGCGATAAAAACAAGCGAAACAAATAAAAGAAGATAACATAATGACAACGGAGGTGGGGAATGCCGGGTATGTCCGCAGCGTCGGAAGAAGGGTCATAATTATTATTTTTAAGGGGTGGTTTTTGATATGAGTATTGCCGTAAACAGAGGCCCGCAACAGAAAGCACAGTTGATGCGACAAATCAAAAGACATCTTCCATTTTACTTGTTTTTAATCATCCCCCTCGCGCAAGTAATAGTTTTTAACTATTTTCCGATATATGGTATTCAAATTGCGTTCAAGGATTTTAAAATGAAAAGGGGGATTCTTGGAAGTGAATGGATTGGGTTGAGGCATTTCGAAAAAATGTTTCATGATCCGTCGTTCTTTCGCGTCCTCATGAATACATTGCGCTTGAGTTTTCTAAATTTGTTAACCCTCTTCCCCTTAACGATTATCTTCGCGCTAATGATCAACGAAGTCGGCAACGTCAAATTCAAGCGTATATCACAGACGGTTACCTATTTGCCCCATTTTCTATCATGGGTTGTCGTCGGCGGTTTTGTCTATCAAGTATTGTCTCCCAGTCATGGCGTCGTCAATGCGATTCTTGTTCGGCTTGGACTTGTAGACAAACCTATTTATTTTATGATTCAAAAAGATATGTTTGATCCCGTTTACCTGATTTCTGTAATATGGAAAGAACTGGGCTGGGGGATCGTCATTTATTTGGCTGCTATTGCAGGCATCGATCTGAGTCTATATGAATCTGCCGTCATTGATGGCGCGGGGCGTTTACAAAAGGTCGTACACATTACCCTTCCGTGCATTCTGCCTACCATCAGTACTTTACTAATTTTGCGACTCGGCTCTTTGATTAATGTTGGGTTCGATCCTATCTTTAATCTGTACAATGAAGGCACCTATGAGGTCGCAGATGTTATTTCGACATATGTTTATCGTCGTGGCCTGCAAGACGCCAAGTATGACTATACTACCGCTGTTGGTCTTTTTCAAAATGTGGTCGGGTTTATACTGGTGATATCGGGAAACTGGATCGCTAAAAAGGCCGATCCGGACTTCCGGATTATGTAAGGAGGTAGTGTCGATGAAAGAAGGAAGAAACCGTATCCATGCTTCTTACGGCAGCCAGTTGTTTGATGTCCTCAACTACTCATTCATTACAATTTTTTGTATTACCATTCTTTTTCCTGTATGGGATCTGATCGTCATATCCTTTTCCAGAGCGGAGGACATATCCATTATTCGTACGAACCTCTGGCCCAAGGTATGGTGTTTTGATGCCTATGCCTATTGCTTTAAGAATTCATTGCTGGCAGTGGCGTTTATGAATTCCATACTGCGCACCATCATTGGAAGTATCTATCATATTTCAATTTGCTGCCTGACGGCTTTTGCGCTGACACGCTCGCAGATGCCGTTTCGTAAAGGCATTACATTGGTTTTCCTGTTCACCATGTTTTTCTCTGGCGGCTTGATTCCGACGTATCTAAATATCAAAAATTTAGGCTTGCTTAACAGCTTTTGGGTGTATATATTGCCGGGCGGATTTAGCATGTACAATACGATCATCATTCGTAATTATTTTCTGTCTATCGATCGCTCATTGGAGGAATCCGCTACGATTGATGGAGCGAGCATGCTGCAAGTCATGTACAAGATCATCCTACCGCTTTCTACCCCGGTTTTGGCGACCGTCGGCTTGTGGCAAATGGTAGGACATTGGAACGCTTGGTTCGACAACATGATTTATAATCGATCAGAGAGCTTAATCACGATGCAATATTTTCTTCGCAGAATGGCATCCAACGTCGCTTCATTACAGGATGAAGTACAGATGGCTATGCGAGGCGTATTTGATCAGTCTGCTGCGGCTTATACGCCGGATACCATTATCGCGGCAACGACGGTGTTGGTGCTGGTCCCAATCATTTGCGTCTATCCATTTCTTCAGCGATTTTTTGTAAAGGGCATTATGCTGGGGGCCGTAAAAGGGTGAGTGCGACGTGAAGTCGCGCGTAATACGGTTTATGAGGGAAATCGGAGGCGATGCCGTTGGTTCGTTTGGATGTCCTGCCATAGCAAAAAACGGCCGGAAAGGAGGTCGCGAATCGCCTGCCTATGGCTTTGTTTATGGAAAGAAAATACATGTTCAGGGGAACGAAAGGAGAATTTAGAATGATGAAACGGCTTATTGCGATATTTGTGACTTTTGCGCTCCTCTTCTCGTTTGTCTCGGTTGGTTCATACGCTGATGAGATCCCCACAGTTTCGTATTATGCGTATTGGTGCGGCACTTTGGAGCCCGGCAGCTATGTCGAGTCTTATTTAGAGGACCGTCTCAACATGAATTTGGATGTCCGGAAAGTAAACCATACGGATAAAGAAGCTGTAAACTTGATGCTGGCCTCCGGCGACATGCCTGATTGCGGATGGTTTGAACATAACTATACACAGATGAACGACGAGGAACTTATTCGCAGCATCCCTGTGGAAATGGTTCAAGAATATGTTCCCGGCTATATCGAGCTGTGTGAGCAGTATCCGATGATCTATGCGTTAGCGCTGGATCCTGAGGATCCAACGCAGTTCCGATTCCTTCCTGATTTTTATGTCGGCGCGGTCAATATTCACAATAACGCCATGTATTTGCGCTATGACTGGATTCAAAAATTGGGAATTGACCTGGGCGTGAATGTGGAACAGCTTACCGACCAGCTCTTTATTGCGGATAATGGTTTGAGCTGCGATGTGTTTGAAGAGGTGCTTCGAGGATTTGTAAACGGCGATCCTGACGGTAATGGCGAAAAGGATACATATGGTCTGCTCAAGGATTGGGCGGTATCCCTCGTTACCTCGCAAGGGATCCTCTACGGTGGAAATATGAATGTGGACGGCAAACCACTCGACTGGTTTGCACACCCAGGCATGAAGGATTTGCTCATCTACGTACAGGCGCTGTATGCTGAAGGTCTAATCTACCCCGAAATCTTTACGGTCAAGTGGGGCGAGGATTGGGAACTGATCAACAACAGCAAAGCAGGCGTACTCTCTGGCAACGCTGTGGCCACGATCTGGCTTCGCAGTTGGGCCAATAACCGTCCGCCGCTGTCTCTTTTTGCGGGCAATCCCGATGCGCAGTTGCTCATGATTCCGGGAATTGCCGGCCCTGATGGTGAGGTGCACCACTCTAAGCCTTACATTCCCACCCGCGGTGAGAGTTTCTTTGTGAACGCAGATGTCTCTGACGAGCATCTTGTCGATGTTCTGAAATTTTTTAACGGAGCCAACTTCCCTGAAGAGATCGATACCACGGTTACCTTGATTTATGGAGAAAAGGGGGTCGACTGGGAGTGGAATGAGGACGGAACTGTGACCCAACTCAACATTCTGGAGAACGGAGAGAAGGGTACGCAGGTCTTTAACCGCAACGTTGTCGACGCCGACCGGCCGGAAGTTGTCGATTACCTTTATGCTGCCGGAACAAAATACTATGTTGAAGAGGACGGCGGCATTTGGAATAAGATGTTACGCTATCCCTACAAGGCCGATGTGTTTAGCGAAACGGATGCGGCTGAGATCCAGATGGAATATTCTAAGGATTGGGAAGCCACATACAACGCCTACTTTATGGACGTTATTTTAGGCAAAGCCAATGTCGAAGAGGACTGGGACGCTTACATTAAAAAACTGAATCAGCTCAAATATGACGAATATGTTGATGAAATGGATAAAGCACCTTCTATTGAGGAGCTCATCGAGGCATACCGTAATTAAAAGGGTTCATCCGCTTTTCGAGCGGTCCTAAGTGCAAAGGGGCGTCGTAAACATGGCGTTGCGCGCCCCCTTCTCAACCAATCCACTTTATTGCAGACAAAAAGGGTGAGATTTATGAAACAAGAAAAAATGTATCAATTCATGCCGCTGTTCGAATCAAATGAAGTTTCGAATTACCGCATTCCGAGTCTCGTGATTACCATGCACGGTACCGTGATCGCTTTTTGTAACGATCGCCGCAACGATATTGGCGACCGTTCGCCGGAGCATTGGGTTTGCTGTCGGCGGTGCGAAGTCAGTAAGGAGTTTGAAGATACTGTCGTAATCTTTGGTCGGCCAGACTGGAGTTGTATGCTGGGTGCAGCGTTTTACGACGCGCAAAAGGATAAGATTTTATGTCTTTTCTCCCGCAAGCCAAACAGCCCGGCAGCTATCGCCGCCTATGAAGCGCTTCCGGAATCTGAACGGCCCTCTGTTGGCTTTTGCATCGCGGAGAGCGTGGATGACGGCAAGACATTCATCGTGCGCGATGTAGACATAGCGCCGAATGCAGAGGGACAAAGGGGGAGCACGCATGGTTCCGCTGCGGGCATCCAACTCAAACATGGGCCGTATGCAGGCAGACTGATCGCTTCCGGGCGCTACCATGTAGAGCCACAGAATTCGAAGGAGGATTTCGAAAACAAGGATCGCCTTCGCACCAGCCATTGGAATTGTTCCGTTTATTCAGACGATCATGGTCAAACGTGGCATACCGGCGGCAGAGTTCAAACAGGTACCGGCGAAGGCGCGCTCATGGAGCTTTGCGATGGGCGAATTGTGTTAAATTCCCGTGCTTATTTTAATGACGGCAGGCGCCGTGTGGCCTGGAGCTCTGACGGAGGGATTACGTTTGGCAGTTTTCAATTGGCCAACGATCTGACGGAGATTGCAGGCGGCGTCAATGCCGCGATGGTTACGGCCAAGCTGCCGGATGAAAGCGAAATTTGCGTTTATACCTCGGTGAACAACCGAAGACAACAGCTGATCGATCGCGACTTTACATGGCAGAACCCCAGGAGAAATGTGAGCGCATGGGTGAGCTATGACGGCGGTATGACGTGGCCGCACGTCCGCACGATCTATGCGGGTCCCTCTGCCTACAATTCGTTGGCCTTCGACGAGGTCAGGAATCGTTTTGCCATGCTGATCGAATATGGGTTTGAAGGGGAAACCTGCTATCAACGCGGAATTGGCATTGCATTCTTTACGCCTGACTGGTTGTTAGCCGAACAAGTTTAAACCCGCATACGCAGAACAAACCTCTTTTGCTAAGATGGAAAACTTAGAAAGGAGCAAATGAGCGTGGAGGCATTGATCCTTAACGCATTATAAAGGACCAATATGATGATGGGAAAAATACTTGTTCTGGATATTGGCGGTACAGTCATCAAGTCTGCACTGTTTCAGGGGGGCGAGTTGACAGAGCTGCGCCATACGCCCTCGAAGACCGCATGCGTTGAGGAGCGGGCGGCGAACGCTATTGAAGTTGCAAAAGGATACTGGGGATTTGACGCCGTCGGGATCGCGATTACGGGTCAAGTTGATATGCGGTCGCGCACCATATTGTTCGAATACTACGGGCATTTCCATGAAGGTGGATTCCAAATTGGGGAACTCTTTGAGGAGGCGCTCCATTGCCCGGTATTTGTGCTGAATGATTCGAATGCGGCAGCACTTGGCGAAGCTACGTATGGCGCGGGGAGAATGCATAGAGATTTGCTTTTGCTCACTTACGGCACCGGTGTAGGCGGCGGCATCGTTCTTGCGGATAAGCTATATACGGGAAGCCGGGGAATAGCGGCGGAAATGGGCCATGTTGTAACCCATAAGGGGGGACGCCTTTGCGGCTGCGGCCGTCGCGGCTGCTATGAACGCTATGCTTCCGTTACGGCGCTGTTATCGGCTGCGCGAGAGATAGATCCCAATATTCAGAATGGATTTCAATTTTTTGATATTGTAGAACATAGCGTACAGCTTCGAAAAGTGTTGTATACGTGGGTGGAAGAGGTGGTTGAGGGCTTGTGTACGATCGTCTACATTTTCAATCCCTCTCTGATCATTCTCGGCGGTGGAATCATGGAACGAACCGATGTGATAGAGATGATTGCTGATCGCTTTGCACATCGAGTGATCCCTACCTTTTCTCAGGTGAAATTTCGGCATGCTGCTTTGGGAAATTGCGCCGGACTCTATGGGGCATATATTCATACGAGCAAACAATTGGATGAGGAGGGAAAACAGAATGGATAGACAAGAAATCTTGAATAAAATCCATAAAGGTCTTATTGTTTCATGTCAGGCGCTCGATGAAGAACCGCTTCACAGCAGCTATATTATGAGCCGCATGGCTTATGCGGCCAAGTTGGGAGGTGCGGTTGGTATCCGGGCAAATACCATTGCCGATATTCGGGCGATTCGAACAATTGTCAATCTGCCCATTATTGGAATCATCAAACAACGCTACCCAGGATCCGACGTAGTCATTACACCGACTCGCAGAGAATTTGACGCGTTATTAAAGGAGCAGGTGGAGATTATCGCTACAGATGCGACAGATCGAATCCGTCCTGATGGAATAACCATTCGGGAATTATTCAAAGAGGTGCGTAAGGATTATCCGGATCAACTTTTCATGGCAGACTGCGCATCCTATGAAGACGCTGTTAGGGCATTTGAGTTGGGGTTTGACCTGGTGGGAACAACACTAAATGGATATACGAAGGAAGCACGCCAAACTCCGCCGCCGAATTTTGGGTTTATGCGCAAACTAGTTGAAACACTCAATTGTCCTATTATCGCTGAGGGCGGTATTTTCTCGCCTGAACAGCTGCGCCAGGCGATGGATCAAGGGGTCTTTGCCTGTGTGGTCGGTTCGGCGATTACGAGGCCGTTGGAGATCACAAGACGTTACGTAGCCGCTTTGAAATAAAATTTGACAGGACGGACAAGGAGATAAAGATGCATTCAATATCGGCAAAACGGGTATGGACATCAAAAGGCTGGCTTGAAAACGCTCGCGTTATTTTAAATGATGGACGAATTGAACGGATTGTTAAGAATGCAGAAGAAAACTGTGATGTACCGATGCTTGTGCCGGGTATGACGGAACTGCACGTTCATGGCTCCTTAGGCTACAGCGTGCAAAATCTGGACGATGACGGGACGTCTGCATGGCTGCGCCGCCTAGCGAGGCATGGCGTAACAAGCGTGCTGCCCAGTCCGAGCACCGCGCCTATCGACGTGATGCATGCGAGTGTTGAGCGCTTTGCGCGGATTATGGAAAATCCGATAAAAGACGGCGCTGAGGTTTTGGGGATTCATTTGGAAGGCCCATTCGTGAGTGAAATCAAAAAAGGCGCGATGGATGTTCGTCACATGCTGGCCCCTACGATCGAAAACTATCAATCCCTTGTATATGGATGTGAAAAGGCTATCAAATTGATTACCCTGGCACCTGAGCTCCCCGGCGCATTGGAACTCATTCGTTATTTGCGCAGACAAAATGTATGGGTTAATGCAGGTCATTCAAATGCTACCTTTGATGAAATGAATCTCGCGATCAGCCAAGGAGTGAATGGCGTAACCCATTTCTTTAATGCCAGCCGCGCGATTCACCATAGAGAGCCCGGTATGCTGGTGGCGGCTATGCTATCTCCTGACGTCTATTGTGAATTGATAGGCGATTTGGTGCACGTGCATGCTGGAATTCTTCGGCTGATGATGCAAACGATCGGGGCTCGACGCGTCGCATTGATCACCGATGCAGTGAGATTGACAGGCGAGCCGGATGGACGCTATGAAAACATCATCGTTACGAACGGAAGCCCTAAAAAGCTGGATGGTACGCTGTCCGGCGGCTGCAAGATGATGGACGAAATCGTTAGGGGACTCATTGCCGATATTGGTTTGGATCCTTGGGATGTCTTTTGCGCGGCCTGTAACACGCCTGTACGGCGCATTGGGGTGCTGGGCTTAGGCGATATTGCGCCGCTTTATAAGGCCAATCTGGTAGCGTTTGACGATTCGTATCATGTTATGCTCGTGGTGATAGACGGAGAAGAGGTGCGAATATAAGCTGATAGGACAGTTTGCAAAAAGGAGTGATGATGACGGATGTCGATTATCGATATCGTAATGCTTGGCGCTACAGGGCATCTACAAAGTGTAATGGATAGCGCTTTGGCGATGGGGTGTTATCGCATTACGGACATCCTAGACGATGCAGCGCCCATTGGGAAAGATTATTTTGGCCATAAAGTGAAAGGGGCGACAGACCTGTTGCCGGGGATTTATGCCAAAGGCGTCAGACATGCCTTTATCTCTGCGGGTTCGATCGGCGGCTATGGGCGCAGGGAAGACTGGTATCTGCTTGTGAAGCGGCTTGGCTTTGAGATCGTCAATATCGTCGATCCGAGCGCGGCGGTTTCATCGCATGCAGAAATGGGCGAGGGCGTGTTCATCGGGAAGAACGCTGTCGTCAACGCATACGCGAAAATTGGGAACATGGTTATTGTGAATACTGGCTCTATCGTGGAGCATGCGGATGTCATCGAAGACTTCGTTCACATCGCGCCGGGCTGTACGTTAAGCGGAGGCGTGCGCGTTTGCCGGGGCGCACATGTGGGAACGGGTACGTCCGTGCGGCAGAACGTCGTGATCGGAGCTGAAGCGATCGTGGGGGTTGGGAGCGTCGTCCTCAAAGATGTGTCCGCTCGCATGATTGCGTATGGGAATCCGTGCCTGGAACGCAAGCCTGTGATATGAGGTATGGTCGGGCGGAACGAAGCGGATTGATGAAGATGAGAAGAAAGTTTTTTTATTACGCTGTTGACAAAAATGATTTTCTGGTCTAGAATACCTGTAAAGACGAGAAGAAATGTTACGTTTCGATTCTTGGCAACTTAATCAGACTTTTTTAGACAAGCCACGATGGTCGCTTTTGGAACATCATTAGATGTATAAAAGCTTCCGTCGTTTTATTTTTTTGGGGTGGCATCAAAAGTCTGCATTCTGTGGAATCGATCCAACGCATTCATTTGCCTTCATGCCGAGGATTTATCTCTTGCGCGGCCCTATGGCATGCCGACTGGCCACCGGTATGCCGCCAGGCTGCTCGAGAGAAGATCAGATAGACAAAGGCGCAGAACACGTCCAAATTCAAGACGGTTCTGCGCGTCGAGACGACATCGCGAATTTATTTGGGAGGAGTTACGGATATGAAAAAAGCTTTGACGTCTTTCCTTTCGCTGGTATTGCTTTTGAGCGGCATGATGACCGCGGCGCTGGCGGAGGACATTCCTACGGTCGTTTACGAGGGATTCTTGCCGATGCGCATCTTTGAGGGACGCGGCGACAGCGAGCCGGAGGCCTACGCGCAAAAGGAACAGGAGATTATTGACGCCATCGGCGTAAAACCCGTGCCGCTGTGGCTACCCTATGGCAGCGAGACGGAGAAGCTTAACATCCTGATCGGCGATGAAAGCCAGCAATTGGACCTGATCACTACAGGCAACTGGGATGAATACGCGAAAGGCGGCACCATCGCACCGCTGAACGACCTGCTCGAAACGTACGGCCAGGACATTCTGAAGGCCTACAGTGAGTTCCCAGGCATTTGGGATTATGTGACGGACAAGGCCACCGGGAACATCTACGGCGTGCCGCGTACGCTGCCGCTGACGCAGCACCCCATCTGGATGCGGGAGGACTGGATCAAAGCGGTCGGCATGGAGCAGCCCAAGACGATCGATGAATTGGAGGAGCTGCTTGGCAAGCTTTACGAGGCCGACCCGGCCGGCAACGGGCAGACGATTCCCATGCTGCTGGATTTGGGAAGCGTACGTTACGGGCTCTCCGGCGCGTTTACGCAACACGGCTATGGCACTTGGCTGGACGAGGCGGACGGACGCGTAAAGCTGGGGGAAATGCAGCCCGGCTTTAAGGATTGCATCGCCAAGGTTGCGCAGTGGTATGAAAAGGGCTATGTCTACATGGACAGCTTCGTAATCGATACGACAAAGGTCAACGATTTGATCGTGGCGAACCGCGTCGGCACATCGCTGCTGATCTATTCGCCTGTGTGCATCAACCTTCCGGAACTGCAAAAGACCGTGCCCGAGGCGAACTACGTCTATACCCCGGACATCTCGGGCGCGAAGGGCTTTGCCGAGACTGGCGAAGCGCCCAGCAATTCGTGCATGATGATCCTCTCGCGCTCACAGAACAAAGAGGCGGCTATGAAGTTCCTCAATTGGTTCATGGATAAGACGAATTTCATCGGCTCTTATGCCGGCCGCCTGGGGACCGATTGGGATTGGGTGGACGAGCAGGCGAGCACGCTGATTCGCATGGATACGGATACGTACGACGGCGAGTTTTACGCCTTCCCCAACAACCTGATGTTACGCTACCTGAATATTCTGGATAGTGCGGATGCGAAGCCCGGCTTGTATACCCAGTTCCTAACGGAAGACTCCTATCGCACGGAAGGGATCAAATTCTGTGGCACATATGGTACGCTGTTCTCCACCGCGCGGATGAAGGAGCTGGCCCCGAACAAGACGGACATCGATACCATGATCGAGGAAGAGCTGATCAACTTCATCACAGGCGTGCGGCCCATGGATGAGTGGGATACGTTTATTGAAAAAGAGCTGACCGCCGCGGGCGTCGACAAGGTGATCGATGCGTACACGACGATGTACACAGAACAACAGGGCGCATAAAGCGCAAAGGCAAGAAAGCTGCCTGCCGATTCAATGGCAGGCAGCTTTTTCAAGGAAAAGAGTTGGCCGAAAGACCCGGGCGATGAATAAGGAGGGCTTAAAGCGGTGAACACCCCACGGATACAGGAAGGAATGAGACGAACGCTCACGAATAGAAATACGTTATTACGGACGCTTCAAAAATATAAATTTTACTACCTGCTCGCGCTGCCGGGCATCCTTTACCTGCTTATCTTTAAATACGGCCCGATGTTTGGGCTGGTGATCGCATTTAAGGACTATGATCCCTATTCGGGCGTCGCCGGGATTTTTGCAAGCCAGTGGGTCGGGCTTGCCAATTTCAATAAGTTTTTTGAATCCTATTACTTCGGTCGGATCATGGGAAACACCCTGATCATCAGCATGTATAAGCTGCTCTTCGGCTTTCCGGCCCCCATTCTCTTTGCGCTGCTGCTCAACGAGTTACGGGGGAAGCGCTTTAAGAAGACCGTGCAGACCATTTCGTATATCCCGCATTTCATCTCCTGGGTTATCGTGGCTGCGATGCTCAGCAGCCTTCTTACGACGGACAACGGAATGATCAACGTGATTTTGAACAGATGCGGTCTGCGCAGCATTTCGTTTTTGACCAACCCCAAATACTTCCGGACCGTCCTGGTCTTGTCCGATATCTGGAAAAGCATAGGGTTCGGATCGATCGTCTATCTAGCCGCAATTACGGGCGTCGATCAGGAGCAGTACGAGGCGGCAGATATCGATGGGGCGAACCGGCTTCAGCGGATCCTTTACATCACGCTGCCCTCTATCAGCAGCGTCGTAGTCATTATGCTGATATTCCGCGTCGGGGGTCTGTTGGATGCGGGCTTTGAGCAGGTGTTCTTGTTGTATTCCCCTTCGGTGTATAAGACGGCCGACATCATCGATACGTTTGTCTATCGCGTAGGCTTGGAAGAGCACGATTACTCCTATTCGGTCGCTGTGAGCTTCTTTAAATCTGTCGTTGCGGCGGTGCTTCTTTTGAGCGCCAACTTCATTTCTAGGCGTATCAGCGATGAAGGCATATGGTGAGGAGGACGATCATGATAGTACGTACGTATCGAGGGAAACGACTTCCTGCCGGTGAAATGGTTTTTCAGGTTGCTTTACACCTTTTTTTGATCGCGTTGACGGTGACCTTTGTCGTTCCTTTCTTGCTCATCCTGGGAACTTCTTTCGTCTCAAAAGCGGAGATTGCGCGCCGAGGTTTCGTCTTTTTTCCTGAGACGTGGGATTTTACCGCCTATAACATGATGCTTTTTCAAAACACAGAGGTGTGGCGGGCATACGGCGTTACGCTCTTTCGCGTCGTCATCGGCACCCTGGGCGCACTGCTCGTGACAGGAATGTTTGCCTATGCCGTGGCAAAACGCGATCTGCCCGGACGGCAGGCGCTGTTGGTGCTCGCATTCATTACGATGATCTTTTACGGCGGCTTGATTCCCTCCTATCTCGTCATCAAATCGCTGGGGTTGATCGACAGCCTATGGTGTCTGGTGCTCCCGAACTTGATGAGCGTATGGAACATGTTGATCTTGCGTAACTTTTTTTATTCGATCCCTTCGAGCCTTGAAGAGTCGGCATTGCTGGACGGCGCGTCGCCCCCGGTCATCTTCTTCAAGATCATCATTCCGTTGGCTATGCCGGCCTTTGCGACGATCGGGCTATTTTATGCGGTCGATCACTGGAATCAGTGGTTTGATGCAGCCATCTGGATCAACGATGTGAAGAAATACCCCCTGCAGATGGTTTTGCGCAAGTATGTGCTCATGTCCTCGACGTATGACCTGAAATTCGATATGGCCACGGGCGCAAAGCCGCCGGATATGGGGATTAAGTCGGCTATCGTCGTGATTAGCACCGTACCGATGCTCTGTATCTACCCGTTTATTCAAAAATACTTCGTTAAAGGGGTCATGGTAGGCTCTGTAAAGGGGTGATGGGCGAATGACCGGCGAGATTGTGTGTGATCTTTGTCCGACGACGGGCAATCCGCGCAACAGCGAGGGCGCGTTCCTGACGTTGCATGACGGCGAAATCCTATTCGTATACAGCCGGTTCTCCGGCGGGGGCGCGGACGATGCGGCGGCTGACCTTTACGCCATGCGCTCCTGCGACGGCGGACGGTCGTTTGGGCGGCCGAGCCTGCTGATCGCATGCCGGGACGATGCGGCTAAGAACATCATGTCCGTGTCGCTTATGCACATGTTAAATCGGGATATCGGGCTCTTCTATTTAATCCGCAAAGACGAAACGCAGATGCAGCTCGTGCTCAGGCGCTCGCGGGACTTAGGCCATACCTGGTCCCCGCCCATATCCTGTATGAATCAGGCAGGGTTTTTTGTCGTCAACAACGACCGGGTTCTCCGGCTGCGCAGCGGGCGCATCGTCGTTCCGGCCGCGCTGCATCGTAAAACCGAAGAGGATTATGACGCCAGATCCGAGGCCTTATTTTACCTGTCAGACGACGACGGCTTACACTTTCGTAAGGCTACGGGCAAAGGCGTCATGCCCTATACGGGCGCGTGCCACAGCGGATTGCAGGAACCAGGCGTCGTCGAACTTGCGTCGGGCGTGTTATGGGCTTGGGCGAGGACGGATCTGGGGCGCCAATATGAAATGATGAGCGTCGATGCGGGCGAGACATGGACCTGTGCCGAGCCTTCGCGCTTCACGAGTCCGCTATCTCCCTTGAGCATGAAACGCTTGAGCGGGGGCGAACTGGCGGCGGTATGGAATCCGATACCGCTATACAACGGACGCAGCGACCGCAATGACCAAGGCGTATGGACCGGCGGGCGCACCCCGCTCGTCATCGCAATCAGCCGAAACGGCGGCAGGCGTTTTTCAGAGCCGGTCGTAATAGAGGACGACCCGCAATCGGGCTACTGTTACTGTGCGATCCATGAGACGAAAGAGGCCCTGCTGCTCGCGTATTGCGCAGGCTCGACAGAGGACGGCGGCTGCCTGGCCCGAACCAGGCTGCGACGCATTGACAAGCGAGAAATGGATATGTGGAGGGAACAATAGTGATCATCCAGAGCAAAGACGAAGCGCGCAAAGCGCAGGAGGCCTTTGTGGCCGATAGCTTCGGCACAGGGGGACACAGGGAGGCGAGCGATTACGTCGAATGCACGGCGGCCAAGACGGCCGAGGCAATCGAGCAGCTGCGAGCAGGCCGTTTCGGCCGCCTGCCAGAGGGGCGTTTTGACCAGATGAAAATCGCAGTTGAAAACATGACGGGCGGCGCCAATACGGTGCTGCTCGACGACGCCGGCATGCCCAGCATCGTCGCCGCGTTGCCGCGCATGCGCCTATGCGATCTGTACGGCGGCGACGATGAAAGCACGCATCCGGCTTGGATCGTAGACGGCGCGTACAAGGACGTCATCTACGTATCGAAATACATGAATTTTGTAGCTCATGGCCGTGCATACTCCCTGCCGATGAAGGATCCGCACGTCTTCTTCACATTTGAGGAGGGGGTACAATTTTGCCTGAACAAAGGGCGGGGCTGGCACCTTTTGACGAATGCGGAATGGATGGCGACGGCGCAATGGAGCAAACGGAACGGCACGCGTCCGCGCGGAAATACGGCGATGGGCTATGCGCACGATATGCCGCATGAAAAAGGCGTGCCGACGGCGATGAACGGACACGAGGTTCAACGGACGGCCACTGGCAGCGGACCGGTGGCCTGGACACATAATCATCAGGCGAGCGGCATAGCCGACCTGGTCGGCAACATGTTCGAGTGGGTCGGGGGCTTGCGCCTGCTGGACGGCGAGTTTCAGATTATCGGACAGAATACTGCGGCGGTCTACAGCCGGAATATGCTGAGCCGGGACAGCCATTATTGGCGCGCGATTACGACGCGCGGGGATTATGCGGCACACGGAGAGAAGGATACGTTTAAGGTGGACGGTCTGGCACGGGGCGACTTGACCGAGACGGATCATCTGCTGGGAGCGCCCATCGTGAGCACGGAGATTCAAAACCGATCTTATCTGGGCGGCGACGTCGACGGAAACCAAGGATATCTCGAGTGTAGGTTTTGCGACCTGACGGCCAGGGAAGGACTATCAATCCCTGCGATCCTGAAGATTTTGGGGATCTTCCCGGATGAAACGTGCAGACCTGAAGACGGGATTTTTGTAGCGCGCAACTATGGCGAACGGATTGCCGTGCGCGGGGGAAAGGCGGGAAGCTATGAACGTGCGGGGCTAAACGCGCTGCATTTTTATAACCCGCGCTTCTATGACGGCAGCGCAACCATCGGATTTCGTAGCGCGTTTATTGAATAGGTGAAGAACGTTGAGCTTATAACATGGACCTGTTTTGGCTCAGCCAGCCTGCGGCGAAGAGACGCAGGCTTTTTTGAAGATACAATTCTGATGGGTAAACAAGGATCGTACATCCATTCGATGATAAAAATTTCTTTTAGAGTAAAAAAGAAAAAATATTTTTTAAAAAAGGATTGAAAAAATAAAAAGACTTGGTATAATGGTGTGGAAAGGCGTGGTAAGAATGAGCGGAATGGACAAAAACAAAACGGTGCTAGACCGTATCAAGGGAGGCCTGGTGGTTTCCTGCCAAGCGCTTTCGGACGAACCGTTGCACAGCTCTATGATCATGGGGCGCATGGCCTATGCGGCGATGCTCGGCGGGGCGTGCGGCATCCGCGCAAATACGCCGGCGGATATCGCCCAGATCAAGCGCGAGGTCGAGTTGCCCGTCATCGGGCTCACGAAGAGCGTATCGCCGGATAGCCCGGTGTACATCACGCCGACGCTGCGGGAGATAGACGGCCTATGCGCCGTAGGGTGCGAAATCATCGCGATGGACGCGACGGATAGGCCGCATACCGGCGGCCTGGGCATCGATGAGCTGTTTACCCAGGCACGCGCGAAATATCCGGATCAGCTGTTCATGGCGGATATCGCCACGTATGAGGAGGGCATTCATGCGCAGACGCTGGGGTTTGACCTGGTGAGCACGACGCTTTCGGGCTATACGGCCAATACACAGGAGCGGCAACTGCCGGACTACGAGCTGATGCGCGCGCTGGCGAAAGCGCTCTCCATCCCCGTGATCGGGGAGGGCGGCATCTGGTCGCCCGAGCAGTTAAAGCGGGCGATGGAGCAGGGCGTCTTCGCTTGCGTGGTGGGAACGGCCATCACCCGGCCCCGGGAGATCACCCGGCACTTTGTCGAAGCGATTCAGAGCGGATGCGTATGAAAGAAGGCTTTTGATCATGAAAGATAAGCAAAAATATGCGGGTATCATTCCGGCGTTTTACGCCTGCTATGAGGACGACGGATCGGTCAGCCGGGAGCGCACGAAGGCGCTTTGCCGTTACCTGATGCATAAGGGCGTGAAAGGCGTCTACGTGTGCGGCTCCTCCGGCGAGTGTATCTACCAGAGCGTAGAAGAGCGCATGGCGATTTTGGAGAGCGTGATGGAGGTTGCGGCCGGGCATCTTACGGTTATCGCCCACGTCGCGGCCAACTCGATCGAGGACAGCCGCCGCCTCGCGGCGCACGCGCAGCGCCTGGGCGTGGACGCCATCGCGGCGATTCCGCCGGTGTACTTCAAGCTGCCGGAGCACGCGATTGCGCAATACTGGAACGCGATCTCGCAGGCCGCGCCGGAAACGGAGTTCATCATCTACAACATCCCGCAGCTCGCCGGCGTGGCGCTCACCCCGACGCTGCTGCGCGAGATGTTGAGGAACGAGAACGTCGTCGGCGTCAAGAACTCCTCCATGCCGGTGCTGGACATCCAGAATTGGAAGATGATCGGCGGAGAAGACTTCATCGTCTTCAACGGGCCGGACGAACAGTACCTCGGCGGGCGCGTGATGGGCGCGGAGGGCGGCATCGGCGGCACCTACGGCGCGATGCCGGAGCTGTTCCTCAAACTCGAATCGCTCATCCGCGAGCGGGATCTTGAAACCGCCCTGCGTCTTCAGATGCGCATCAACGAGCTCATCGTGCTGCTTTGCAGCTGCCACGGCAACATGTACGCGGTGATCAAGGCTGTCTTAAAAGCGCGCGGTCTGTGTGCCGGCACGGCCAGAGCGCCGCTGGCGCAGCTGATCCCTGAAGACGAGCCCAAAATTCGCCGCTGTATCGAGGCGATCGACGAGGCGATTGCCGAGTTTGTCGGTTGAACGCCGGCTGGTATCCCGTCGCTCTGCTGTCAAAGGGCGTCTCCTCTGCGTAGCGGACGGCGCCGTCAAAGCGTTACCCAAACGGGCGGGTTCGCGCCCGGCGTCATATAGTCTCTCAAAAAGAACCCACGATCTAAGGAGGAACGCAAAATGAAGAAGCTGCTCTCAATGGTTCTGTCACTGATCATGGTGCTGTCCCTGTTCTCCTTCGCCTCGGCGGAAGAGAACGTCACCATCACCTGGTGGGCATTCCCGACCTTTGCGCAGGACGGCGACAATCCCGCCGGCACGTACGAGCAGGAGGTCATCGATGCATTCCAGGCGAAGCATCCGAACATCACCGTCAAGCTCGAGACCATCGACTTCACCTCCGGACCGGAGAAGATCGTCTCCGCGATCGAAGGCGGAACGGCGCCCGACGTTCTCTTCGACGCGCCCGGCCGCATCGTTGAATATGGCAAGAACGGCAAGCTGGTGAAGCTGGACGAGCTATTCACCGATGCATTCAAAAAGGATGTAGGCAACGACGCGCTGATCGCCGCCTGCGGCGACGGCACAAACTATTGGATGTACCCGGTGAGCTCCTCGCCGTTTTACATGGCGATCAACTACGAGCGCTGGCAAGAGACCGGCGCGCTGGAATTCGTCAATCAGGAAGGCGATCGCGCCTGGACGACGGAAGCGTTCGTAAACGCGTTGGAGAAGCTGAACCAGGCCGGCCAGCTCGGCGGCTCCGTATTCTGCAACGGCCAGGGCGGCGACCAGGGCACCCGCGCGCTGGTGGCGAACCTATATAGCGCCGCGATCGCGAACGACGCGATGACCGAGTACACCATGAACAGCGAAGCGGGTGTCAAAGGCCTCACGCTGATCAAGGAACTCGTGGATAAGGGCTGGCTTGAGGCCGGCACCGATATCAACGGCGGTCAGGAAATCGAGCTGTTCGTCAGCGGCACCACGTCCCTCGTCTTCTGCTGGGGCACCAGCGCTGCGAAAAACAACGCGGCGACGCTCGAGCAAAACGGTATCACGCCGTTCTCCTTGCCCTTCCCGAGCGACGACGGCGTGCCTGCGCTGGAGTACCTGGTCAACGGCTTTTGCATCTTCGACAACGGCGACGCGGCCCGCGCCGAGGCGAGCCGGACCTTCCTGCAGTTCCTGTGCGACGACGAAGAATGGGGCCCGAAGAACGTTGTGCAGACCGGCGCATTCCCGGTTCGTCAGAGCTTCGGCGACCTGTATGCGGGCAACGACGAATACGGCCTGCTCGCCCAGTTTACCAAGTATTACGCGCCTTACTACAACACGATGGACGGCTTTGCCAACATGCGCACCGAATGGTGGAATATGCTGCAGAACATCTTCACCGGCACGAAGGACGTTGAGACGGCGGTAAACGATTGCGTAGCCGCTTCCAACGCCGGCATGTAAGCGCAAAAATGACTTTACCCCCTCCCTCAGCTCAGCGGGGGAGGGGGCTTTCTTAAGGGAGGAACGCCGTATGAACGCCATCCCACGGTCCGACCGATACGGCCGCAGCCGCAAACTGCAGCGCCAGCAGAACATCGTATCCTACCTGTTTCTGCTGCCATTTCTGTTCTTTTTTCTGTGCTTCGTCGTCGTCCCCATGGGTATGGGCGTCGTCACCAGCTTTTTCAACTATACGATGAAGGAGTTTACGTTTATCGGCCTGGGCAACTACAAGGAGCTCTTTTCCGACCAGCGCTTCCTGATTTCAGTCAAGAACACGGTCGTGATCGTGCTCGTCAGTGTGCCGCTGGTCACCGTATTCAGCCTGTGGGTCGCGACTCGCATTTACAATAAACGCACATTCTCCCGCTCGTTTTACCGGGGCGTGTTTTACCTGCCGGTCGTCACCGGCACGGTGCCTGTCGTGGTCGTGTGGCGTTGGATCTTTCACCGCTACAGCGGTATACTCAATTGGTTATTGATGAGCCTGGGCGCCATCGACAAGAACATCGCCTGGCTGGGCGATGCGCGCTACGCCATCTGGTGCATCCTGGTCATTTTGTTTACGACGTCTGTCGGCCAGCCGATCGTGCTCTACGTGGCCTCGCTGGGCAACGTGGATCAATCGCTCGTCGAGGCGGGCGAGGTGGACGGCGCGAACAAATCGCAGGTTTTCTGGCACATCAAGTGGCAAAGCCTGTTGCCGACCACGCTGTACGTCGTAGTCATAACGACGATCAATTCCTTCCAGTGCTTTGCGTTGATTCAGCTGCTCACATCCGGCGGCCCCTCGAACTCCACCAGCACGGTGATGTACTACCTGTATCAAAACGCATTCTCGCTGTACCGCTACGGCTACGCCAACTCGATGGGCGTGCTGCTGGCCATCCTGATCGCCGCATTCAGTACGCTGCAATTCCGCCTGATGCGCAGCGACAGCAATTGAGGAGGGGGAATCAACGTGGTTCAAAGACAGATTGCCGCAGGGCGGCCGCACAGGACGATGACCGTCTATTCCGTCCTCTCCAGCATCTTGCTGATCGCCATCGCGCTGAGTTTCATCTTCCCGTTTTACTGGATCATCACGGGCTCGTTCAAGCTTTCCACCGTGGCAGCGAAGCTGCCGCCTGAATGGTTCCCCGTGAACCCGACGCTGGACAATTACCGCCAGCTCTTCCGCAACCCGGCGCTTGCATGGGTGGGCAACAGCATCTTCATGTCTGTCTTCGCGATGGCGTTCACCTGCATTACCGCCGCCATGGCCGGCTACGTGCTGGCGAAGAAGCGCTTTACCGGGCGCGTCGCCATCTTTTCGGCGCTGGTGTGCGCGATGGCGCTGCCCAAGCAGGTGGTGCTGGTGCCTTTGGTGCGCGTGATGAATGCGCTGGGGCTGTATAACTCGCCCTGGGCGGTCATCCTGCCGACCGTGGGCTGGCCGTTTGGCGTGTTTCTGATGAAGCAGTTCTCCGAGAGCATTCCGACCGAAATGCTCGAGGCCGCGCGCATCGACGGCGCGGGTGAGATCCGCACGTTTGCGAGCATCGTAACGCCGATGATTCGCCCGGCGTTCGGCGCGCTGGCAATCTTTACGTTTATCAATACGTGGAACGACTACTTCCTGCAGCTCGTGATGCTGCAAAGCCGTACCAAGCTGACCATCGGTCTGGGCGTCGCTACGCTGCAGAGCGAATTCTCGACCAACTACGGCCTGTTGATGGCGGGCGCGGCGCTGGGCGCGGTGCCCATCGTGGCGATCTTCATCTGTTTCCAGAACTACTTCACGCAGGGCATTGCCCTGGGGGCGGTCAAAGGATAGGCCGATACGCATGCCGATGCTGGATTTGCCCCTACAGGAACTAGAGCGATGCCGGGGCGCTCATGTCTCTGCAAAAGAGGCTGTGATCTGAAACGTGGGTTGACATCCCGGCGCTTTCCGGTTATAATGGCCGAAATTGCATATGGGGAATGAAGTACTCCCTTGGGCGACCAAAACCGCTTATTTAAGCTGATGACTTCTGTGATTCACCGTCGCAGAAGGCATCGGCTTTTTTGCGGCGAAGAGGGGGAATACGCGTGTTGACTTCGCTCGCCTTTATCTTTCTCGTCGGTCCGGCCATGGCCGCTATCTGCCAGCGGATCAAGCTGCCCCGCATCATCGGCATGCTGATGACCGGCATCGCCTTGGGACCCTACGGTCTGGATATGCTGAGCCCGTCCATACTCGGCGTCTCCGCGGACCTGCGTCAGATGGCCCTCGTGATCATCCTGATCAAGGCGGGGCTATCGCTCAATATCGCGGACCTGAAGGCGGTGGGGCGTCCGGCGCTTCTGATGTCCTGCTTGCCGGCGCTGTTTGAAATCGCCGCCTTCGCTTTGTTTGCGCCTTCCTTGCTCGGCGTAACCCGTTTAGAGGCCGCTATCATGGGAGCGGTGCTCGCAGCGGTTTCCCCTGCCGTCGTCGTCCCGCGGATGGTACAGCTCATGGAGAAGCATTATGGGACGGACAAGCGCATTCCCCAGATGATCCTCGCAGGCGCGTCGCTCGACGATGTTTTTGTCATCGTGCTCTTTTCTACCTTTGTGCGCATGGGCGAAGGCGGCGGCGCATCCGTCATGGACTTTGCAGGTATTCCGATCTCCATCGTGCTGGGCGTTCTCATCGGCTTCGCCGCCGGGTGCGCGTTGGCGGCGTTTTTCGAGAGAGCTTATGCGCAGGCGCGTTTGATTCGCGGCAGCATGAAGGTCGTCGTCATTCTGGGCATCGCCTTCTTGCTGATTGCGGCGGAGACATGGTTGAAGGGCGTTCTGCCCGTCTCTGGATTGCTTGCGGTGATGAGCATGGCCTGTGCGCTGCAAATGCGATGCTCAGCCCCCGTACCCCAAAGGCTTTCGGAAAAGTTCGGCAAGCTATGGATCGCCGCCGAGGTCATCCTCTTTGTGTTGGTGGGCGCCGCCGTAGACATTCGGTATATGATGAGCGCCGGGTTTGCGGCCCTGGGTATGATCTTTCTCGCGCTTCTCTTCCGCTGCTGCGGCGTCCTTTTATCCCTCGCCGGCACGTCTCTTAATCGAGGCGAGCGCCTCTATTGCGTGATCGCCTACCTACCGAAGGCGACGGTGCAGGCCGCGATTGGCTCTGTGCCGATGAGCCTCGGTTTGCCCTGCGGTCCCATCGTCCTCTCGATGGCGGTCCTTTCCATCATCATCACGGCGCCGCTGGGGGCGCTTGGTATGGATCTGAGTTATAGGTCGCTGCTTGCGAGGGAAAAAGACGCAGGATGAAAAAATTACACACGATAGAGCCACGGGCAATGTCATCCGTCGATAGGGTAGACCGTAAAGAATGGATAATAGCTTGGGCAGGAGATTGGTGGTTTATCTGTGGGCCGCCGCGCAGAGCGTCTCAGACGCCGGCGTAAGCGGCGAGCCGCCCACGTCGCCATATAGCTCGATCGTGGAGAAACCGGCGTCCTTCAACTCACGGGTGAGGGACTCCGGGGTGTACAGCTGGTTCCAGTTGTTGTAGCACTGGCACGCGTCCTTTGTGATGACGACGTATTGCTCTACGTAGTTGTCCGTTTCAGGGTACAGATAATTGCTCTGGATGCAGGCGTAGGGCTCGGCGCTCCAAAACCCCTGATCGCAATACGCTACGCTGCGTCCCTCTTGAACGGCTTCGGCCCGGGCATGCGTGAACCCATCCAGGATCAGCGCGCCGCCGGGACGTAGCGCCCGGCGCACCTTTTGAAGCATGATTCGGCGGTGGGTGGGCGGCAGCACGCCGAAGTCGCAGTAGATGAGGATCGCCACGTCGAAGGCGCTTTCAAAGGCGATGTCCAGGTAGTTTTGGCGCAGATAGCGGATGGGCAGCCCCCTTTGCTCTGCCTGCTTTGCGGCGTAGGCGACGGAGCGGCGGGAGATATCCACGCCGGTGACGCCATAGCCCGCCTCGCACAGTGGCTGCGCATAAAGCCCCGGGCCGCAGCCCAGGTCGAGCAGCCTGGCCCCGGGCTGCGGCGGGAAGCGACGGACGATCCAACGCACGGACGCCTCGATAAAGCGATGCCTGCGGGAGGCGCCGTCGCTGTCCGGATCCAGGTGCGCGGCGAGCATGCTCGCCGAAATGTGTTCGTCGTCCCAAAAGGGCGCGCTGCTCGGCGCATAGAGCGCCGGCCTATCCCGCAGATAATCGAGAATAACGTGATACATGCAAGGAACTCCTCTTTGCTTTATTAGGCGCATTATACCATGGCTGCTTTCAAAAACATAGGGCCGTACGGCGCGTTTTGTGATAGAATAGGGTTATCGTTTCTCAAAAGGAGGCGCAAGCATTGAAGACCCATGTTTTTCGCCTGACGCGCGGCCAGGATTTGCTGTGTGGGATTCAGGACTATGCAAAAGCCCACGATATCGCCGCGGGCTGCGTGCTCAGCTGCGTGGGCTGCGTCACCAGCGCGCGCGTGCGCGACGCAGGCGGGGTAACGATTCGAGAAATCCCGGAGGCGATGGAAATCGTCTCGGTGACGGGTACGGTATCGACCGCGCGCACGCACCTGCACATCGCCTTGAGCCGGGAAGATCTCGGCACGCTCGGCGGCCATATGGCTAAAGGCTGCCTCGTCAACACGACCGCGGAGATCGTTTTGCTCGAGTTGGAGGACGTCCTCTTTGGCGCGGCTTATGACCCGCAGACGGGTTACGACGAGCTGACGATCGCGCGCACAGACGGCGAATGAACGAAACGAAACCGGATGCAACCCACGTGCATCCGGTTTTTTAGGCTATTGGGCCTGCGTTTCGACGTTCCCCTCGACCTGCGCGACGCGCTCCATTTCCAGCGTAGCGCCCATCTGTCCGGCCATATGCACGCCTGATAGGGCGAGGCGCTCGACGTTATGTGCGATCAAGCCTCTGCGCAGGCAGGGCTCTACGCCGTCTGCCATGATGGGAACCATCGGGACGGCCTGCGAGTCAAAGGCGAAGGAGACGTCCTTTAGCGTAACCGACTCGATCGGCAGCTCGGGCAGGCCCAGGAGGTAAGCGGCGCAGGCGCCGCAACCGACGGCCCGGACGCGTGCAAACCGCAGCGCGCCTACGCGCGGCGTGCGCGCATCCACCGGCAGGGGCGCGCGCGACTGAACATAGGGCGAGTGCCCGTCCGGATCGCAGGCGTACAGGCAGTTGACCGTGAAGGGGATACGCACGCGCTCCATGCGGACGTTATCGAGCGCTATGCCGTCGATGACGCCCTGCTCGCCCCGCCCGCGGCGCGTCTTGATGCGAAGGCCGCGGTCGGTCGAGCGCATGAGGCAATCGCGCACCGTGACGCTTCGCACGCCGCCCGACATCTCGCTGCCGATGGTGACGCCGCCGTGGCCGTTTTCCATCAGGCAGTGTGAGATGTCGACGTCTTCGCAGGGCGTGCGGTAGCGGCTGCCCATGTACAGCTTGCCGGATTTGACGGCGATGCAGTCATCCCCGACCGAGAAGCGCGCGCCGGCGACGTGGACTTCCCGGCAGCTCTCGGGGTCAAAGCCGTCGGTATTGGGGCTGTCGCCGGGCGAGCTGACGGCGATGTTGATAAAACGCAGGCGCTCGCTGAAATACGGGTGCACGTGCCACGAGGGGCTGTTTTGGAACGTCAACCCCTGCACCGTAATGTCCTGGCAGCGGCAAAGGAACAGCAGGCGGCCGCGCCATGCGCCGCGGCGCACCTTGGGATCCTTCCACCAATCGCCCTGCTGCGCGCAGCCGTCCACGATGCCTTGGCCGTACAGCTGCACGTCCTCGACGTCGACGCCCGTGAGCAGCGCGGCGAACATATCCAACGGATTTCCCTCCCAGGTTCCCAGGCACAGCTCGCCCTGCTCGTCCGTGCGCTCGGTCGTCCCCGGCAGGATGGGGAAGCGCCCGCGATCCGGGATCAGGCACAGGCGCGCGCCAGCGGCGATCTCCAGGCGCAGATGGCTCTTCAAAAACAGCGGGCCTACGCGGTAGTCGCCGCGCGGCAGATAGACGCGGCTGCGCGGGGGGCAGCAGAGGATTGCGGCCTGAATGGCGGCCGTGTCGTCGTGCACGCCGTCGCCCAGCGCGCCGAAGCGGCGCACATTCAGGGTATAGTCCTCCGCATCGGTGTGAAATGCGGCCGCAGCGAGCGGTTGCGCGCCGTCCATGACCTCGAGCGTGTAGCGCGCATCGGGCGAAAGACCGTAGAGGGAGAAGACGCAGGTTTGCGCGAGGCCCGCATCCCGCCCATTGAGCACCAGGCGATAAGGGCGCTTCGTATGATACAGGCCGCCGTCGTCCAGCGCGAAGGACGCGCTGCGGGCGCTGATGAAGAGGGGATCGAGCCGCATCGTCATCCTCCGATCGCCGCTTCCTCGCAGGCCAGATATTCGGCGTAGGCCATCATGAACGGACCGACGCCCTTTGCGTCGTCCGCAACGCGGGGCTCAGACAGGTAGTAGGCGACGCTTCCATCGCGCTGTGCGCCCGGCCCCAGGCCTGCGACCTGGCAGATATCGGTCAGGGCAGGCTTGCCTTCTACGACGCGCAGCTTCTCTCGTACGAGCGATTCGAAGATGTCGCATCCAAGCGGGGTATAATGCTCGTCGTTTAATACGCCGATGCGCGCGCCCTTGAGCAGCGCGTAGGCGATCATCGCGCTGCCGGAGGTCTCGGTATAGTTTCCGGGCTCTGCGGCGCGGTCGATCACTTGGAAGAAGAGGCCTGTTTTTTTGCTGCGGTAGCGCGCCAGGCCGCGGACGGCTTCCTTGAAAAGGCTTTCCAGCGCTTTATAATGCTCAAAGAGCTGCTCGTCGATCAGCGAGAGGCAATCGCACAGGGCCATCAGATACCACCCCATGGAGCGCAGCCAGAAATTGGGCGAGCAGCCGGTCAGCGGGCTCGCCCAGGGCTGCGAGAGGGTTTCGTCGTAGGCGTGGTAGTACAGGCCCTTCTGCGCGTCGTACATCAGCTTGCGTACGTTTTTGAACTGGGATACGATGTCCGAGACGTTTGCTTTGCCGCCGAACTTCATCTCGTATTCCATGTAAAACGGCTGGGCCATGTACAGGCCGTCCAGCCAAATTTGGTTTGGATAGATGCTCTTATGCCAAAAACTCCGGCAGGCGCAGCGCGGGTGGGCGCGCAGGCGCTCCATGATGTATTCGATCGCTTTTCGGTAGCGCGCGTCGCCCGCCTGCTCGTAGGCATAGAAGAGCGCTTTGCCGCAGTTGATGCTGTCGATGTTATACTGCGCGTCTTCATAGCTGGGGATGTCGCCCGCAGGCGTCACGCGCGATTCCAGATAGCGCAGCACAAAATCGCGCCACTGGCTGCCGCCCGTCGCCCGGTATAGCGCGACGCAGCCGCTGAGCACGCAGCCGTCTTCGTAGTTCCAATAGGTTTTGTAGGGCGTATAGGCGCTTAGATAAGATTGCAGATAGGCTTGAATATCCATCTTGACCTCCATCAGTCTTCGTAGGTCTCATATCGTATATGCGAGAAACGGGCTTGTGCGCCATAGAGGGCGTAAACGCCGAGCATCGCGCCGGTGAAGCGCTTGCCGAGCGCAATGCCCTCGTCGCTCAAATAGGACGTATCCGGCAGACACAGAACCTCCTGCCAGTCATCGCCTGGGAGGGCGTAAGAGAGGCGGCGTTCAAGGCCGCAGGCTTGCACGCGCAGGCGAAGCGCGACCGTAAGCCTGCGCAGGGGCATATCGAGCGGCGCGCGCGTTTCGAGTCCCGCCTGCTCCCGCGCACGTAGTCGCGCGCCGTCCGCCGTGTGTTGAAGCGAGAAGGTGAGGAAGGAGCGCTCGTCGTAGTAGCAGACGAGCCCGGCCTCGGCCCCGTCAGGCAAGGAAAAGGCGTCCTCCAGCGTGGCTTCATAGGCGCAGGCGAAGGCGGTTTGGCGGCGCACGAGCAGGCTGCGGCAGCGGATGTCGGTGAGCGGCCAGGGCGCGCCCGCGATGCGCACGCCGTCCCGCTGGCGCGTGACGACGCCCGGCCCGGGCGCGCGCGGCGTCACGTAATCGTCCTCATCCGGACCGGCGGCCGACGCGGGCAGGTGGGGTAGCCGCTGCAGCGCGCTGGGGCCGCGTCCGCCGTTCACGAGGGGCCAGCCGTCCGCAGTCCAGGTGATGGGGTCCAGCGCCGTCTCGCGTCCCATGAGGGTGAAGCGCCCTTGCAACGCGCGGGCGCATAGATAGACCATGTACCACTCGCCCTTCTGCGTACAGACGGGCTTGCCGTGCCCGCAGCGCTGCAGCAGCGCGCCCTCGTCTTGCTGGCGCAGGATCGGATTGTAGGGACAGGGCGTGTACGGGCCCCGCAGCGTGCGCGCGCGGGCGACGGTCTCCCGATGGCCGGACCCGGTGCCGCCCTCTGCGAGAAAGAGGTAGTAATAGCCGTCCTTCTTGAGCAGGTGAGGCCCCTCCGGCGCGCGCTTGCAGTCGCCGTAATAGAGCATCGTAGCCTCTGAAAGCGGCCTTTGCGTGAGGGCGTCGACCTCGAGGATGCGCGCGCCGCGGTTGAGCAGCATGTAATGCCGCCCGTCCTCGTCGTGGAAGAGAGAGGGGTCGATGCCGTCCTCGTCGATGAAGGCGGGCTCGGAATAAGGTCCCTCAGGCTGCGGGGAGGTGACGACCATCTGACGGCGCAGCACCGGGCCGCCGTCGTTCAATCGGTAGGTCGCACAGACGTAGAAAAGGCCGCCGCAATAGGAGATGTCCGGGGCCCAGTAGCCGCGCCCGCCCTCTAGGCCGTCCAGCCCGGCCCACTCGCTCCGCGTGATCGCGTGGCCGACGACGCGCCAGTGAACGAGGTCGCGCGAGTGGGAGATGGGGATGCACGGAAAGTAGATAAAGGAGGAGTTGACCATGTAGTAATCCTCGCCGACGCGTACGACAGAGGGATCGGGGAACATGCCGCGGCGGACGGGGTTTTTATACGTCTGCCCGAGCGTAAGGCCGAGCGCGCCCTCGAAGTAGCGCACGAGGGCTTCATGGTCCAAGCGCGAGGCGGTCTCCAGCGGCGTCTCCAGCCGCAGATCGCCATGCGCGGGATCCATCCCGCAGCGCTCTACGAGATAGCGGCAGCATTCGAGGTCGCCGGCTTCGGCTGCGTAGTGCAGCAAATCGCGCCCCCGCGCGTCCGTCGCAGAGAGGCTGGCGCGGGTGTATTCCGCGACGTAGCGCACGATGGCGAGGTCGCCCGTGCCCGCCGCGCGGTGGCTGAGGGGCACGCCCGCCTCGTCTGCGCGCTCGATGCAGGCGGGGTCTTGCGATAGCAGCGCACGAAAGGCGGAGAGATCGCGCCGCGCAAGCGCTTCGTGCAAGCGGCGCATCATGCCGTCCCCCTTTCGGCCTGAAACGGCAAGAAGTCTGCGTATCCCAGGGGTTCGCCCGCGTCGGCCTGGGCCATGGAGAAGAGCGCGATGCGCGCGCCCACCCAGGTGTGCCGTCCGGGGATGAAGGGTTCGCCCAAGGGGACGAAGGGTGCGTCGCCCTGCGCGAAGAAGAACGCCGCGCGGGCGCTTGCGCCGTCCAGCGGCGTCAGCGTGAGGCGCAGGCGCAGCGTATCCTCAGACAGCGCGGCGGCGCAACAGATCTCCTCCACGCGTTCGTCGCCCTCGCCGCGGGAGCGCGCGAGCACGAGCTGCGCGCCGCCCTCCGCCATGCGCACGGCGGCGTAGGCGTATTGCCCGCCCAGCAGTGCGAGCCCGGCCTTGGCGCCGGGCAGGAGATGGGTAAACTCGACGCCGGTCTCGACGCGCAGGCCGGGGCAGACGAGCTTTTGCGTGAGCGCCTGCGGGCAGCACCAGAGCACGGGGGATTGCCCCGCGGGCGCCGGATGCGCAAAGAGGCGAAGGCGCCCGGGCCGCGCCGTCAAATCATAGAAATCAGGGCGCCAAGCGCCCATGAACTGCCACTGCAGGTCCAGGGTGGGGCCGGAAAAATCGTCGCTGGCCGCGAGCGCCTCGGGCGCACAGGGCGGCGCGGACGGCTTACGATGGCGCAAAACGGGCGTTCCGTACGTCTCGCCGGGGGCGCTTTGCCCGACCACAGGCCAATCATCCGCCCAGCGAAGGGGCTGCAGGTGCACGACGCGGCCGTAGCAGCCGCGCGATTGGAAGTGCAAGAACCAGTCCTCCCCGGCGGGCGTATGCACCCAGGCGCCCTGATGCGGGCCATTGACGGGCGAATCGCCCTGGCGCAGCACGACGCGCTCCTCGAAGGGGCCTTGCAGGCTAAGGCCGCGCAGAACGGTTTGCCAGCCGTGCTCTACGCCGCCCGCGGGCGCGAAGATGTAGTAAAACCCGCCGCGCTTGTAAACCTTGGGCCCCTCGACGGTCGGGTTGCTCGCGCGCCCGTCGTAGAGCAGGCGATCCGGCCCCACGGCGCGCCTGCCGTCGGCGCTGATGGGGAAGATGCCCAGGAAGCTCTTGAAGCCGATACGGCTCTTGGCGTAGCCGTGAACGACCCAAGCGGTCCCGTCCTCGTCCCAGAAGGGGCAAGGGTCTATCAGACCCTTGCCTGCCAGCACGCATACCGGCGCATCCCAGCGGCCGAGCGGGTCGTCCGTTCCGACCTGGAAGACGCCCTCGTCCGGCATGCCGTAGAAGATGTAAAAGCGCCCCCCGTGCCGGCGAATCGCCGGCGCCCAGACGCCCTGCGCGTGCCGGGGGACGGCGTAGCGGGCCTCGGGGAGATTCGGGAGCGCATAATTTTGAAGCCGCCAGTTGACGAGGTCTTTGCTCGTGAGGATAGGTAGGCCCGGCACATAGTTGAAGGAGGAGGCGGTGAGGTAAAATGTATCGCCCGACGCGATGACGTCGGGATCGGAATAATCGGCGAAGAGCACGGGGTTTTGATATGTGCCGTCGCTAAGATCGCTTAGGTATAGGGGGTCGGAGCGCATGAGGAGCCTCCTTGAGCCATGAAATTAGAGAAAGGGACAGGCGGTCTGCGGGTCGTACCCATCCGCGAGCAAGGCGGCGTAGGCGCCGCCCAGATCGTAAAGACCGCGCGCGATCAGCCCGCCGAAGACGAGCGCGCCCTCGGGGCGCAGGTGTGTGCCGTCCATAAGCCCCTGCGGATAGCGCGCGTAGACGCCCGCGGGGAGCTGCATGTAGAATACGCCGCTTTTTTCGGCGCCCAGGCGCGTCACGAGCGCCTCGCTCATCGCGCACAGATCGATACAGGGAACCAGGAGGCGACGCGCCGTTTCAAGCATCGCCTCGCGATAGGGGCGGTGGTCATAGGGGGCGGGTGGATCGCCGAAGCGTAGGCGCGTGAGCGGGGTGATGAAGACGGCATGCGCCTGCCGGTTGGCGGCGGCGTTGACGAAACACGCGAGGTTTTGGGAAAAAGTGCCGCGCGGCTGGGTATATCGTGCGGGATCTTCGCGCTTTTCGTCGTTATGGCCGAACTGCACGAAGAGGAAATCGCCCGCGCGCATGCGGTCGTAGATCGGGGCTAGGCGGCCCTCGTCCAGAAAGCTCTTGGTGCTGCGCCCGTTTTCAGCGTGGTTTTCTACGCGCACGTCGGGCCGCAGATAGCGGTGGAACACCTGCCCGATGCCGGTCTGCGGATAGGTGGCGACGCCGTTTTGCTTGACCGTCGAATCGCCGGCCCAATAGATCACAGCCATCGCTTACTCCTTTACCGCGCCGATGTTGATCCCCTTGACGAAGTATTTCTGGAGGCAGGGGTAGAGGATCATGAAGGGCAGGATCGCCACGATGATCGCCGCGTTTTGCACCGTGTTCTCCGTCGCGCCCGAGACGGCGGAGGGAAGATCGGAGCCCATCATGATGGAACGCAGCTTCATTTGGAAATTGTAAAGGCTTTCCTTGGTGATGTAAAGCTTATAATTGGTGTAGTCGTTCCAGTACGTGACGGCGAACATCAGCCCGATCGAGGCGAGCGCGGCCTTGGAGAGCGGAAGGACGATCCTGTAGAAGATCTGCATGGGCGAGCAGCCGTCCAATGTGGCGGACTCAAAGAGGCTGGAGGGGATGCCCTCGAAGAAATTGCGCATGAGCACGAGGTTATATACGTTGATCGCCGGCAGCAGGATGACGGACCATAGCGTGTTCGTCAGACCCAGACCGCGCATGAC
The DNA here is from genome assembly GCA_023404715.1 of Bacillota bacterium. Taxonomy (GTDB): domain Bacteria; phylum Bacillota; class Clostridia; order Christensenellales; family Aristaeellaceae; genus Beduinella. The sequence goes on from JAEYAR010000093.1 coordinate 95,415, forward strand.
CAGATAGGTGGGGATCATGCCGCCTTGAAAAATCATCGTGAAGAGCAGCGTGCCCGCGAGGAAGCCCCGGCCCGGCATGTCGAACTGGATGAGCACGTAAGCGCCCAGGGTGGAGAGAAGCAGGCCGATGAACGTGCCTGAGAGGGTGGTGATGACCGAGTTGAACAGCGGAATGTAGAGGGACTGGTTCGTAAAGACCGCCTTATACCCCGCCAGCCCGAAGTGCTGTGGCCATAGCTTCATGCCGTAGCCTGTGTTCAGGTCAAACGAGTCGACGAGCACCTTCCACAGCGGCACCATGATAAACAGGCAAAGGAGCACGAAGACCAGGCCGTTTACGACGGAAAAGACGGTGATGTTGCTCTTGTGTCTATGGTGAACAGCGCCCGGGCGCCGGGCTGTCTGCGTATTTGCCATGATATAGCGCCTCCCCTTTATCCTTGAATTGCTAGATGGGATCAGACGATGCCGCGACCGCGGACGCGCTTGCTGGCGTAGTTACACACGAGCACGAGGATCATGCCCACGACCGAGCGGAAGAGGCCGATGGCCGTGGTGTAGCCGTAATCGGGGATGCCGCCCGAGTTAAAGGTTTGGTAATAGACGTAGGTTTGCAACACCTGCGATTGCTGCATGACCGCGTCGTTTTGTAGGACGAACACGGATTCAAAGAGGTTCATGACCTTCGCGAGGTTGAGAATGAGGACGGTCAGGATGGTGTTGGAAAGCGCGGGCAGCGTAAGATAAAGCATCTTTTGGAAACGGCCGGCGCCGTCGATAGAGGCGGCCTCGTAGATCCCCGGGTCGATGCCGGAGAGCGTAGCCATGAAGATCACCGTGCTCCAGCCGGTATCCTTCCAAACGTTGATCACGTAGTAGCTGGGCGTCCACCAGGCGGATTCCCCCAGAAAGTAAATGCTCTTATCGATGACGCCCAAGTTGAGGAGGACCTGATTGACGAGGCCCGCCGTTGTCGGCGAGAAGATGAGCTGGAAGACCGAGGCCGTGACGACCCAGGAGAGAAAGTGCGGCACGTAGATGATGGTCTGCGTGATCTTCTTAAACGGCAGACTGATCATTTCGTTGAGCAAGAGCGATATGGCGACCGCCATGCTGGTGTTGAGCAAGAGCTTTACGATGCTGAGCTTGAGGGTATTGCCAAAGGCAATCCAGAAGTTGGGCAGACTGAACAGGCGCTCGAAGTTTTGCAGCCCCACGAAGACGGGATCCTTGATTAAGTTGTACTTGGTGAACGCGAAGCGGATGCCGAGCATGGGCAGGTAGTTAAAGACGAAGAGGAAGACCAGCACCGGCACGAACATCACGTAAAATCCTTTGTACTTGAGCATGCGCGCTTTGAGCGGCGCCTTCCTGTGGGGGCGCGCGATGGAGTTGTCCATGTGATTTACCTCCCCGTAATAGGCCTTGCCGGCATCGAAGGGAAGCAGCCGCTCCCTTGAAAGGAGCGGCTGCTCCGCGAGATGAATTACTTGAGCGCGTTGAGCGAATCGACGATGGTCTTGGACCAGGCGGCGCCGCCATCGGTTTCAAAGCGGGCCATCGCCTCGTCGTAGGTCATTTCGCCCATGGTCACCTTGGCGATCAGCTCGTTTTTGAGGGTGGTCAGATCGCCGTTGTACATGCTCATCGCGTCCGTGGTGGGCACGATCTGGGCGAGCTTGGAATGGGCGTTGAAGACCTCGGCGGAGACCTTCGCCTCTTCCTTCACAGAGTCTTCCCGCGGATCGTAGTAGCCTTCCGCGAAGGAGGCCAGGGCGAGCATCGGGTCGATGTGGTGCTTGGCATAGGGGGTACCGGGGATTTCAAGGCTCTCGCGCATGTGGAACTGGCCCTCTTCATACTGCGTGCCCAGCACTTCCTCAGCCTTGGTGCTCCAGTGAACGTCCTCGACGCCGTAAGTCCACAGCATCTGCATGTCGCCGCCGTCGAGCATGGTATCGATGAAGTAGGTGAACACGCCCTCGGGGTTCTCGCAGGCCGAGGAGATGGCCCAGACCGGCGGGACGCGATCGAAATAGGCGTCGACCTCGGCGATCGGGGGCAGGGCCACCAGCTCGCCGCTCAGACCGTTCTTTTCCAAATTGGTCTTGAGGTTCGTTCCCCAGGTGCCCGCCCAATAGGTGAACACGCCGAAGGTGTCGTCATAATACTTGTTGCGGCAATCCTTGGTGCCGTTGGTGAGGGTCGTCGGGTCGATGTAGCCCTTGGTATAGCCCTCGTTCAAGCGTTCGAGCGCGCCCTTCATGGATTCGAGCGTGAAGCCGTCGATCCAGGCGCCGTCCTCTTGCTGAATGAAGGAGGGATATGCATCCTGATAGAATTCCGGTAGGTAGTTGACATACGGATGCTCCGGCCCGATAAAGCCTGCAGCCGCGACGCCGAACGTATCCTTCTGACCGTCGCCGTCAGGGTCGCCGTTCACGAACGCGTCGAGCATGGCGACGTACTGCTCCCAATTGGCGGGCGCCTCCAGGCCGACGGCGTCCAGCCACGCCTTTTTAACGTAGGTAAGGCAGCCGTTGCCGCGCGTCGGGGAGAAGCCGTAAAGCCCGCCGCTAATCCGCAGGCCGTCTAGTACGCTGTCGCCCGTGAAGCGGCCGGAGGCCTTGGTGGCGGAGTTTTCCCACGCCTCGCTCATATCCCACAGCACGCCCTCGGCGGCGTAGGAGGAATAGTAGGTAGAGGGGAGGATCATCACATCCGGCCAGTCGCCGGAGGCGATCTGCTGCTGCAGGACGTCGAAATACGCGTCATGATCGGGTTGAATGATCTCCAGATCGATGCCGGTGAGCTCTTCCCAACGCGCCTCCATCTTATCGCGGGCGTTGAGGGTCGTGAAGACCGTGCCGTCTACCATGATGGTGATCTTGTCGGGCTTCTTGACCTCATCAGCTGCGGCGACGGAGGCGGTAAACGCCAGCGTCATCGCCATGGTTAGCGCCAAAACCAGGGAAAGCACCTTTTTCATAGCGGGGATCCATCCTTTCTTCTTGTGCACACGATGCTTTGCACATCGTATGCCTCTTCGCTTTGTGCAAAGCATAACAAAAAGGACGCTTTTTGGCAAGAAACAGTTTTTGAAAGGGCGCACAATTCTTTGGATTGATGGTTTTTGGCGCGCTCAAATATTGTATCCTGAGGCCTGAACCCCTTGCAAACGTAGGATTATTTGGTAAAATAGGATCAAAGGAATGCGCGCTGATTTGGAGGGAACGACTTGAGAATAGGACGCGAACCACGTCCGGCAAGTACGGGCAGGGAGAGGCGCGCGCAGACGCTCGGCGCGCGCATCGCGCTATCGTACAGCGTCTTTTTGCTGCTGTGCTTGATCCTGGGCGTCGTGCTCTACGCCTCCTCGACGCGTAGCGCCCGCGAGAGCTTCTGGCGCCAGCATATGGCGCGCTTTAACAGCTGCGTACAGACCATGGACGGCTATCTGGACGTGATGGACAACTATACGCGCCGGCTTTTGACGGATTCGACCTTCGTGCGCTTTGCCAACATGCGCAGCACCCAGGAGCAGGGCTTTTTTACGACCGCATACGATGTGATGCAATCCCTCTCCTCGCAGCTGTATGGTCTTTCGAATCTGCCGGTAGAGGAGAGCCATATTTACCTGGAGAACGTGGGCTATGTCATCTCCGGCAGCCAATTCACCGAGGCTGAGCAGTATTACCGCTCCTACCGGCACTTTACGCCCGGCGGCTTTGATGCCTTTATCGATGCGCTCCTCGCATCTGACGGCGCGGGCAGGAACATCGATGTAACCCCCTTTTCCGGCATTGACGGCGACCGCTTCTTCGTGCGCAACATCGATCAGATCCTCAACCGCAGCGTGCCGGCGGTGATCTGGTTCGAATGGGATGAAAAAAAGATTGCCGACCTCTTTCTGACCGGGGACGTCGCGCAGGGCTGCGCCCTGCTGGTGGCGGACGGAAAGGGGGACGCGCAGATGCTGCTGACAGGGGGCGGCGACGCGCCAGATGCTGCGCTGTGCGCGCAGCTACCGGCGCTTGCGTTTGACGCCCAAGGCTTCGCCCGGTTGCAAGGCCTGCGCGTGATGCGCCGTGCATCATTGGAAAACGGTTGGACGTACCTGCTCGCCGTACCGGAGGCGATCTGCGCGCAGGCGCTAGGCAGCTACGATGTGCTTTTTGCGATCATGGTCGTACTCGCGGCGCTGGGCGGCGCTGTGCTCGTCGCGAGCATGGTGCGCACGCACATGCGACCGATCCACCGGCTCAGCGATCAGCTGCAGGAGGCGGAGCGGGACAACGAGCTGCTCGCGCACGATCTGGAGAGGCAAAAGCCGATGGTCTGCGCCTCCTATACGCGCAAGCTGCTCTCCGGGCACATCAGCTCTTCGGATGAATTCGCCTACATCATGCGCTTCCTCGGGCTGGAGGGCGAGCTTCGCTTCTACGTCCTGTACTTCGTGGCCTACGACCAGCAAAGCAATGCGCTCACCCGGACGGAGAGCTACGAGTGCATCGCGAGCGCTATCCCCGCCTATCTGGAGACGGATTATCCCTGCTACTTTTATACGACGGTGGATGGCAACTGCGTTGCGCTCGTCGCCTATGGCGAGCAGACGGAGGACCCGCTCATGGACCTGCAGCACCGCACGCTGGGTTTGCACGACTTTATGTTGACCGAATACGGGCTGTGGCTTTATGCGGGCGTAGGGCGGATTTGTTTACAGCCGAGCAAGCTGTGGGAGGCCTACGAGCAGGCGCGCACGGCCGCGCGCTACACGGCCAAACACCACGTGTTCCTGCCCTATGAGATGATGAAGAAGGACTCACAAAACGCCTATTACCCGATCGAGATCTCGGCCAAGCTGCTGCACTTCATTACCTCCGGCAACAAGGCGCAGGTGCTGGAGATGTTCGCGCTCATCCACCAGGAGAATGTGATAGAGCGCACGCTGGCGGAAAATATGTTCAGCTTTCTGCTCTCCGACATCCGCAATACGCTGCTCAAAGCGCGCTTTTCGATCAGCAACCCCACGCCCGAGCAGGAAGCGCAGCTGCGCGCGCTCGACGAACGGCTGGGCGGCACGGCGACGTTTGCCCTATGCGAGAACATCGCTGTGGAACTGAGCGGGTTTTTCCGCCAAACGGAGGCAGCGGGCGATCCGATCCCCGAGGTGAAGGCGTATCTGCGCGAGAACTTTACCGATCCGTCGATGTGTTTGAGCAAGCTCTCCGACAGGTTTCACATTTCGGAGAGCTACCTGTCTCATTTGTTCAAGGAAAAGACGGGCCAGAACTTTTTCAGCTACCTGGAGGAGCTGCGGCTTACGGAAGCGGCGCGCCGCCTGCAGCAGGAGAAGCATTGCCCGCTGCAGACGCTGTACGTAGAGCTGGGGTATAACAACGCCGCCACGTTCCGCCGGGCGTTCAAGAAGCGCTTTGGCATACCGCCCAGCGAGATGCGCGAGGCGCGGCGAGAGCGGGGAGATTGATAAACAATGTACGATATTCTCGAAAAGCATAGACATTTAAGCTATAATAAACAAAAATAAGTGGAGATATTAATGCTGATGCGCGACAAAGAAGATATGGAGAATCCACATTTTGTGCTCCCCATCCTGCCGCTTAAAATTTCGCTTGTGTCATTGGAAGAAGCACATCTGCCGGAATTCATGGGCGCTATGCTCCGCGGTGCGGTAGGAGATGCACTGCTGTCGAATCGGGAGGCGCTAACCTACCTTTACGACAACCGAAAATTGAGCGGAAATCAGGAAGACATCGTCAATCCGATTGTTTTCACCGTTCCACGGCTGGACGACACGATATTTCATAGGGGCGAGTCGTTGTGCTTAGAGATCCTTCTTTTGGGCGATGCCGCGCGTTTTTCCTATGCATTGGTAAAAGCGCTGCAAGATGTCGGCCAATTAGCGATGGGAGCGTGGGGCCATCCATTCCGGTTGATGAAAGTGACGCATAGCACGGATAGGCGCGTGATCTGGCAAAAGGGTATTTATCATCCTGAGGCAGCCCGCAGCGTACTTTTACCTCATCGTACGCTGCAAGACGTTAAAGCGGTGTCGGTTCGGATCTGCACGCCGCTACGCATCCGGCGGGATGGAGCCCTGCTCGAGACGATCGACTTTCTTACGCTGATTCGCAGCATTACGCGCAGGATAGAGGCGCTTACCGCGCGATATGGAGGCTTTGTGGACATCGAGGAGATAGAACGTCTGCGGGCGCTTGCGGCGGAGGTGGTCACCGTACGTGAAAACCTGCGGATCAAAGAGCAATCGCGTTATACGAACCGTCAAAATAAGAAACTGGAGTTTCGAGGACTGGAGGGAAGCGTGCGGTTCGCGGGCGATCTAACCCCATTTGTACCCTGGCTTTATGCGGCGCAGACGCTGCATATAGGCCGCAATACCACCTTTGGCATGGGGCAAATTGACGTGGAGTTTGTTTGAGAGGACGACGTAGCGAATGATAATCCTTTAAAGAATACGATTGGAGAGAATCTAATATGAAGAAACAAGAGCTTGAGGCTAAGACAATTCAGGATATTGTCGATAACTACAAGGGAAATGAGAAAGCGTTGGTACAGCAGTTGCATTTTGAGACAACACATGGTCCTGTTACGGGCGGTTTTCGCGAAGACATCTGGCGTGGTATGTTCGAACAGATCGTCCCCAAGAAGTTTGTGATAGAGCAATCCGTATTCATCCTGGATTCTGAAGGGCATGTTTCTAATGAGATCGACTTAGCGATCTTCGATGAGACCTATACGCCTTATATCTTTCGATATGGCAGGCTGAAATTTTTACCTATCGAGGCTGTCGCTGTCGCCGTCGAGTGTAAAAGCAATTCTATGAATCAAAATAAACTAAACTCGTGGGCGAAGAATGTAGCCAATCTAAAAACATCGACTCATTCGTATACCAGGACCATAGGATTTATAGCTGACGGACGAAATAAACCTGTTGCAACGCAAAGTGCAACACGCCCCATACGTATACTTTGTTGCTTAAACGAAAACATTGTTAACAGGACTTTGGCATCTGGAGAAGCTTTATTTGATATGGTCATAAGGTCGCCATCAAAAGATGAGTTGCTGAAAATAGAAATAGACAAGAAAAGGGAGACATTGCAAGATTGGTATATAGCATTAAACCATGCCGCTACTAAACCAGAGGAGTTCAAGGCAAAAGAGGGAAACGGTGAATTTACAGGAAAGTGCATTGAAAATATAAAACTGGCAGACTATGAGGTGACAAGATTAGGGGAAAAGGTAAATCTATTGACATTAAACTTGCAGCTCAACCAGCTGCTCATGTTGATCAATAACCCCATGCTTTTCCCGCATATCGCCTATGCCGAGATGTTCAACGCTTTGGGGAAAGGAGATGCGAGAGATGACTAAGCAGGTTGTCGCGCTGTCGGTCGACAAGGTGCAGGCGTTGTAGCAAACTTACACGAGGATATGAAGGGCGCAATCTACTTGGATCCACATACGCGTCTGCCTCACGGTCTTATGCATGTTGAAATTTAATTTAAATCTTTCACCCAATTCCGACGCGCCTGTTTGTCTTTTGAACTTTTTGTCCTGGAAGTCAATTTAATGCGATTGCGCTGATGATTATTCTGTGATAAAATTTAGCTCAGATGAGACATGGAAATGTAGCGCGGGCGTTTGGTTTGGAGGAAGGAAAATATATGATACAGGGTTTGCCATCGCAAACTGGGCAATTAAGGGACGTGTTAGACTACGCGCCGATAGCTGTCTTTGTTTGTGCACTAAAAAACGGTAAACTGCTTTATGCCAATCAGGCAGCAAGGGCGTTGCTTCCAAGCAGAGAGGGCTTAGAGGCATATACCTGTTATCAGATGGCGGGGGTTGATAGGCCCTGTCCATTTTGCCAAGCCGAAAAGATGAATCGGACGGAGCTTCTGGTCCGTGAATTTGTTCACCCGCAAAGCCGCCGTATTTTTCAGCTCAGCGGCAAGCTCATCGATTGGGTCGGGGAGCCTGCGCATATCGAATACATAGTGGATATCACGGAGATTAGGCACAAGGACGAACGCGCTAAAGCTTTGCGGGAGGAGCTGGAGGCGACCCTCGGCAATATCCCCTGCGGGCTTAGCGTTTATCGCTTTGACGCAGACCGGATCACGCCACTTTATCACAACCCCGCCTTTTATGAGATCATGGGCTATTCGCGAGAACACATTCGAGCGGTTGAAAAGGAGACCGATTATCTGGGCGTTCACCCGCAGGACCTGCAGGCATTGCAGGACAAAATAGCCGATGCCATTCTAAAATGCGAAAAGCTGCTGCATATTTACCGCGTGTGGAACGACGAAAAGGCGCAATACCGCTGGATCCGACTGGACGGCGCGGTCAAAGCTCAGGAGGACGGAGCAAAGCTTCTATACGGCATTTACAGCGACGTCAGCGAGCAAAAGCGGCTGGAAAAAGAGCTGATGAGCGCGAACGAAAAGATGCAGGACGTCGTCAATGCGATTCCTGGGGGCGTGGCGATCTACAGGGTTTCGGATATATTTGAAACCGTCTATTTTTCAGACGGCGTGCCGGAACTGTCGGGCTATACGGTTTCGGAGTACAGGGAGCTAGCCAGGCGGGACGCGGTGGAGATGACCTATTGGGAAGATACCGCCATGGTGATCGCCAAAGCCCGAGAGGTGATCGATACAAGGGGGACGGCGCAGATCGAATTTCGCAAGCAGCACCGTGACGGGCATATCGTGTGGGTACGGGCACAGATCAGGTGGATGGGCGAAGAAAACGGGTATCCGCTGCTTCACTGCGTCTTCCATAATATCAGCGACTTCAAGGAAGCGCAGCTGGAGATGAGCCATCTCGTTAACTCAATCCCCGGGGGGATCGCCAGCTACCGTGTCGAGGGCGGCCGCTTTTATCCGACCTTTTTTTCGGACGGCGTGTTGGCGCTATCCGGTTATACGCGTGAAGAATATGAAGCGTTGCTCCGCTGTGACGCGTTTGGCGTCATCTATGAACCGGACAAGCCGCGCGTGCATACGGCGGCGCGGGAGGCGGTTGCGAGCGGTGGGGTGCTCGACATCTACTTTCGGATGCGTCATAAGGAAGGAAATTTGATATGGGTCCACGTCAACGGCCGACGTATGGGCCCGCTTGCGCAGACGATGCGGTTTTATGCCGTGTTTACAGGCATGTCGGCTGAAACCCGCTTATTTCAAAGCATTGCCAATGAAACGGCGGACGGTATCTACGTCATCGATAGAGAGAACTACGATTTGCTCTATGTAAACGAGTCGAAGGAGCTGTTTGTCAAGGATCGGGACTGCCTGGCCCGGAAATGCTATGCGGCCCTGCATGGACAAGATGCGCCGTGCGCATTTTGCACCCTGAAGAGCCACTTGCCGGACGGGCAAGATCATGAAATGGTGATGCCTGAGGAGGGGCGTTTTTATAGCACCCGTTTTCGCGAGACGGATTGGAATGGGATACCAGCATATGTCAAGTACGTACGAGACATCACGGACGAGATAAAAACCCGCAGGGAAAAAGAACGTCTGGAGCAATACTTTCAAAGCGTCGTTAAAAACCTGCCCGGCGGCATTGCGGTCATCCGAAATGAAGGCGACGGCAGGATGGCGCCCGAATACCTCTCGGACGGGTTTGCCGAGATGACCGGCATGCGGCCTGAGGAGGCTTGGCGGGTCTATCGCCAGGATATTTTGGCCGGCGTGCATGCGCAGGACCGTGAAGCGGTGAAGGCGCAGATGGATGCCTTTATCGTAGGCGGGGCGAGCCGTGAAGAATTCGTCTACCGGCTGAAAAAGGGAGTGGACGGCTATGTATGGGTGAAGAATACGGTTTCGCTCATTCAAAGCGAAGGGGCGCAAAGCCGGTTCTATGCCGTCTATCAAGATATCACCAAAGAGCGCCTGGAACAGGAGCGGGTGCGGCGGCAATACCAGGAACTGATTCTGAAACACTACCGTACGCCGGGCCCCGACGCGCTGCTCGTCGGCCACTGCAACCTCACGCAGGGAAAGCTCTTCGACGTCGTCGACTATACGCATGCTAACCTGATCGAGCTTTTTGGCGTGGATCGGATGCGCTTTTACAACGGATTGGCCGGTTTTGTATCGGATCTAGCAGAGCGAAAGGCTTTTTTGGAAACCTTTGAAAATACGTCTCTGTTGGTCGCGTTTGCGGATGGATGCATGAAGCGGCAGCTAAAGTGCTTCATTCACCTGCCCGGAGAGACCACGGGCCGTTACGTCCGCTTCGTGATGCACATGGTCGCCACGCCGGACAGCGATGACGTGACCGGCATACTGACCGTCACCGATGTGACGGAAAAGGCGATCACCGATCAGATCCTACATCGGCTTTCGGTTACGGGATACGATATGGTCGCCGATGTCGACATGATCCGGGATCGCTATACGGTGCTCTCGTCCGGGGAGAACGCCTATTGGCTGCCGCCGCAACAGGGGCGCCATTCCGAATGGGTTACGCACATGTTGCAAACAAGGATCGTCCCCCGCGATCAGGCCCGTTACGAGGCGGCGCTTTGCCTGGAGGGGATGCGCAGGCGTCTGCAACAGGAGGGGAGCTATACGTTCTCCTTTTCCATGATGGACGAGCAGGGCGATATTTGCACCAAGAACATGACGGTGACCGCAATCGATCTGCGGCTCGGGAGGGCTTGCTTATCGCGAACGGATATTACGGAATCCTTTTACGAACAACAGGGGCTTTTGCGCATGATCGCATATACGTTTGAATTGGCGGGCTTTATCGAGCTGAGCACCGAGCGCTTGACGCTCTACACCCGTGAGATGGTGATTAAAAACCTGCCGCCCTATATCGTGGAGCGATATGACGAACGCGTGCCGCGCTTTGTAGAACAATTCGGAACACGGCTCGACAAGGAGCAGATATGCGATCAATTTCGCCTTGCGTCGCTGCGCGGGCATCTGGCGCAAAAGCCGTCGGGATATGATTTCTTGTTTTCGTGCATGGAAGAGGAAGACGAGCGGTTTAAACAGGTCAACGTGTTGTGGGGCGATGTCAATCACAAGACGATCTGCCTCGTCCGCGCGGATGTGACGGATATGCTGGCGGCCGAAAGGAAGGTGCAGCAGGCGCTTAAAGACGCCCTCGCGTCCGCAGAAGAGGCGAACCGTGCGAAAAGCGACTTTTTATCCGCGATGAGCCACGATATTCGAACGCCGATGAACGCCATCATGGGCATGACGTCGCTAGCCGCCGCCCATCTGGACGACCGCGCGCGAATCGCGGACTGTCTTGGTAAAATAGCGATCTCGTCCAAGCATTTGCTGAGCCTGATCAACGACATATTGGATATGAGTAAGATAGAGCAGTCCAAAATAACGTTGAACCGCGTGAGCATCTCCCTCGCCGGGCTGCTCGATCAGCTTTCCGCGATGCTGGGGCCGCAGGCCCGCAGCGCAGGGCTGCATTTTGCCATCCGCACCGGCGACATACGCCATCCACAATTCTATGGCGATGCGCTGCGCATCAACCAGATCCTGATCAACATCTTGAGCAATGCGATTAAGTTTACGCCGACGCCCGGGGAGGTGGAGCTGCTCGCCGAAGAGCGGGAGCCTGTTCAAGGGCCGCGATACGTTCGCTATCGCTTTAAGGTGCGCGACACAGGGATCGGGATGGAGCCGTCCTTTCTATCCCACATCTTTGAGCCCTTTACGAGAGGCGGCGGCGCGACGCGCGTAGAGGGGACGGGCCTTGGATTGAGCATCACAAAGGGGCTTGTCGATCGGATGGGCGGCGAGATCTCCGTCGAGAGCCGTCCGCATAAAGGAACGACATTTTGTGTGGAGCTGGAGTTCGAATGGTGCGCAAAGCAAATGCAGGAGGTGGAGACGCCCGTATTTTCGATGCTGCAAGACGGCGATCGAGCTTTCGTCGACTGCCGTTTCCTGATCGCGGAAGACAATGAGATCAACGCGGAAATCCTCAGCGAGCTGCTGCGCATCGAGGGGGCGGACGCCGCCGTGGTCTCTGACGGCGCCCAGGCGGTCGAGGCATTTGCCAAGGCGCAGCCGGGGACCTATGACGCGATTTTGATGGACATACAGATGCCGGTGATGAACGGATATGAAGCCACCCGCGCCATACGGAGGCTGCACAGGGCGGACGCGAGGGAGATTCCGATCCTCGCGATGACCGCAAATGCGTTTTCGGAGGACGTGCAGGCAGCCATGGAAGCCGGAATGAACGCGCACTTGGCCAAGCCTGTCGACGTGAATGTGCTGCGGGCGGAGCTGCGAAGGGCGCTTGAAGCAAGGGCTGTATGTGCACGGACAAACCGGGTGGACGGCGACGGGCGCGCGTGATACGCCCGGAATGATGCGAGTTGAAAACGTTGCGAAAAAGACAGCGCAGCGATCCCGTAAAGGGCGCCGCGCTGTCTTTGCATTTCGATAGGACGCGTGATTTACGCGTTTTGAACGAACTGGCTGTTGTACAGCTTCGCATAGAAACCGCCCTTTTGAAGCAGCTCCTCATGGCGGCCCTGCTCGACGATGTCGCCGTCTTGCATGACGAGGATGATGTCCGCCTCGCGGATGGTCGACAGCCTGTGGGCGACGATGAAGCTCGTACGCCCCAGCGTCATCTCGTCAAACGCTTTTTGGATGCGTTGCTCGGTGCGCGTATCGATGGAGCTGGTGGCCTCGTCCAGGATGAGCAACGGCGGGTCGCAGAGCATTACGCGCGCGATGCACAGCAATTGGCGTTGGCCTTGCGACAGGTTTGCGCCGCTCTCTGAGACGGGCGTATCATAACCTTGGGGCAGGCGCTTGATAAAGCTATGCGCATGCGCGGCCTTGGCCGCCTGTACGACCTCGTTCAGCGAAGCGTCTGGTCTCCCATAGGCGATGTTTTCGCGGATGGTACCGCCCAGCAGCCAGCTCTCTTGCAGCACCATGCCGAAGAGGCTGCGCAGGCCGCCGCGCGACATCTCGCGGATGTCGCGCCCGTCGACGCGGATTGTCCCGCTGTCCAGCTCGTAAAAGCGCATGAGCAGGTTGACCAGCGTCGTCTTGCCGGCGCCGGTTGGGCCGACGATGGCGACATGCTGCCCCGCCTTGACGGAAAGATTCAGATCGCGAATGAGCGTGCGTCCAGGCGCATAACCGAATGAGACGCTTTCAAACGAAACGTCGCCCCGTATGTTTCGCACAGGCGCGAGCCCTTCGGCGTCGGGTAGCTGCTCCTCCTCGTCCAGCAGGTGGAAGAGGCGCTGCGCCGCGGCAAAGGCGGTCTGAATCTGAGCGAGCACGCCGCTGATTTCGTTAAACGGCTTCGTATATTGGTTCGCATAGGTGAGAAAGGCCGATAGGCCGCCGATGCTGAGGCGGCCGGAGGCGAGCGAAACCAGCGCGCCGACCACGCCGACCGCGACGTAGACGCCGTTGTTTACAAAGCGCGTACACGGGTTGACGAGCGCGGAGAAGACCTGCGCCTTAAAGCCGCATCTGCGCAGCCGCTCGTTGATCTCGCCGAACGTCCGCTGTGCGCTCTGCTCATAGCCGAACGTGCGGACCAGCTTTTGATTGCCGATCATCTCGCTGACATATCCGCTCAGCTCGCCCTGCGTCTGCGATTGCTCGCGAAAGAGCGCATGCGAACGGCGCGTGATGAGCGCGGCCACGGCGATAGACAGCGGCGTGATGAGGATGACGACGAGCGTGACCACCGGGCTCAGACGCAGCATGAACGCAAGCGTGCCCGCAATTGTCGCCACGCCGGTAAACAAATGGGTCAAGCCTTGCAGGAGCCCGTCTGAGACGGCCTCAGCATCCGCCACGATGCGGGCGACGGTATCGCCGTGCGCCGTATGATCGATATAGGAAAGCGGCAGTCGGTTGAGCTTGTGAAAGGCGTCCGTGCGCAGGCTGCGTACGGTGCGGTAGCTGACGACGTTGTTGAAGTAGCCCAGCAGCCAGGTGACCGCAGCTGCGAGCACGTATAGCCCGGCAAGCTGCAGCGTGAGGCGGGCGAGCGAAGCGAAGTCCACCTGCCCGGCGCCGATGAGCAGATCCACCCCTTCCCCGACGAGGAGCGGCCCGGCGAGCGAGAGCGCTACGCTGACGGCCGCGCTGAGCAGGGCGGCGACGAGAAAGCCGCGGCTGCCTTTGATGTAGCGCCATAGGCGCAAAAGCACGTTTTTTTTCATCGTTTGGCCTCCTCCGTGCTGAGTTGCGAGAGGCAGATTTCGCGGTAAATCTCGCAACGCTCCAGGAGCTGCGCGTGTGCGCCGACGTCGACCGCCCGGCCATCGTCGAGCACGACGATCTGGTCCGCCTGCCGGATCGCGCTCGCGCGCTGAGAGACGATGAAGACCGTCATGTCCTTCGTATCCTCGTGAATGGCCCGGCGCAGCGCCGCGTCGGTCTGAAAATCGAGCGCGCTGGCGCTGTCGTCCAGGATGAGGATGCGGGGCTTGCGTACCAGCGCGCGGGCGATGGTAAGGCGCTGCTTTTGACCGCCCGACAGGTTCTTACCGCCTTCCTCAATTTGGAAGTCGAGCTTGCCGGGCAGTCGGTCGACAAACGCCTTCGCCTGCGCGATCTCGAGCGCATGCCAGAGCTGCGCGTCCGTCGCATCCTGCTTCCCCATGCGCAGGTTCTTGCGCACGCTGCCGCTCACTAGCGCAGCCGACTGCGGCACAAAGCCGATCATGCCGCGCAACGCGCTGAGCGGATAGTCCTGCACGGGCGTGCCAAAGACGCGCACGCATCCGTTTTGTGCGTCGTAAAAGCGAGGAATGAGCGAAACGAGCGTGGATTTACCCGATCCCGTACCGCCGATGACGCCCACCGTTTGCCCTGCCGGCACGCGCAGGTCGATCTGCGAGAGCGCATCTTCGCCTTCCTGATGATAGGCGAAAGACACGCGCTCGAACACGACGGCGTTTTGTGGATCGGATGCGCTTTGCTTCCCTGTATCCGCGATGGAGGAGGCGCAATCAAACACCTCTTCAATGCGCGTAAGGGAGGCGCCAGCCTTGGTGAATGTCGTCACGAGGTTTGCGACGACGACGATCTGCAGGGCGATCTGTGTGACGTAGCTGATGAAGGCGATGACGACGCCCTGCGAGAGCAGACCGCGTTGCACCTGCGCGCCGCCGAGCCAGAGGATCGCGAGGATGCCAAAGTTCATCACGACGGAGGTGGCGGGGTTCAGCAGCGCGGAGAGACGGCCGACCCGTACGGCGGCGCCGGTATAATCATCGGCCGCCTTTTGAAAGCGCGCTTCCTCGTGCGCTTGCTTGGAAAACGCGCGCACGACGCGGGCGCCCTCGAGGTTTTCGCGGCTGATGCGGGCGATCCTGTCCAGCTTTTTTTGAAGCTGGCTGAAATAGGGGATGCTGCGCCGCATGACGAGGTAGAGCACGAGGGCGATGAGCGGCGTGATGACGAGAAAGACGAGCGACAGCCGTAGGTCGAGGCACATCGCCATGACGATGGAGCCGATGCACAGGAATGGCGCGCGCACGACGAGGCGTATGAGCATCGCCAGCGCGTATTGCAGCTGGTTTACGTCCGCGGTGATACGCGTGATCAGGGAGGCCGTGCCAAAGCGGTCGATCTCCGCGTGCGAGAGTGTGTTTAAATGGCTAAATACGTCGCCCCGTAGCTGCGTACCGAAGTTTTGCGACGCGCGCGATGCGACGACCTGGCACACTAGCGCCGTCGCAAGCCCGACAAAGGCGATGAGCAGCATGAGCGCGCCCCGCGTGAAGACGACAGATTTATCGCCGAGCTTGACGCCCTCGTCGATAAGCTGGGCCATCACCAGCGGCAAGAACAGCTCCAGCACCGCCTCGACCAGCTTGAACGACTGGCCGAGGAGAATGTCGCGCCGGTATCGGGGAAAATAACGCCGGATGAGATGCAAGCGAACCCTTCTTCCTCTATGTATCTTTCAACGCAATGGTATTGTAGCACAAAACCTGCTATAATAAAAATATGCATTTAATATGCGCGTCATATGTAAAAAATATAGGAGGCCGCTATGAATCTCAAACAGCTTGCGTATTTTACCGCCATTGCCGAAGCGGGGAGCATCACCGAGGCGGCGGGGCAGCTGCACATCGCCCAACCGCCGCTCAGCCAGCAGCTGCGCGCGCTGGAGGAGGAACTGGGCGTGCGGCTCGTCGTGCGCGGCCCGCGGAGGTGCACGCTCACCGAGGCGGGGAAGCGCCTCTATTCGCGCGCTCAGCAGATCCTGGAGCTGACGGAGACGACGCGCAGCGAGATGAATAGCCTGGCGGGAGGAGGAGCGCCTGAGCTGCGCATCGGCATGATTTCGTCCTCCGGCGGCATGCTGATGCACGCGGGCATGCGGCGGTTCATCGCCGAGCATCCGCAGGTGTGCTTCAAAATTTACGAGCAAAATACGTTCGGGGTGATGGAGCTGTTGCGCCAGGGACTGGTCGACTTGGGCATCGTACGCACGCCTTTTTCGCGCGAGGGGCTGGATTGCATCGCCTTTGAGCCGGAGCCTATGATCGCCGCATGGAATAAGCGCGTGGACTTTGGCGTGCCGGAGGGCGCCGTTACGCTGAAGGAAGCGAGCGGATGGCCGCTGACGATCTATAGGCGGTTTGAGCGTCTATTGGAGGATACTTGCCGCGCGCAGGGCTTGCGGCTGAACGTGCGCTGCTACAGCGACGATGCGCGGACCGCCCTGCAGTGGGCGCACGCGGGGCTGGGCGTGGCGGTCGTGCCCCGATGCGCGCTCGCCCTCGTCGACAGCTCGGACATGGACTATCGCCCGTTTGCGCAGAGAGCTCTCGAAACGCAGATCTGCGCGGTGTGGCCCAAGAAGCGTACGCTTTCGCGCGTAGCGGAGGCATGTATACAGGCGTTACGAAGTGGAATATAAAAGCCTTGACTCTCCACCTTACATTAGGTTTATACTGCATACAGAGGGGCCCTTTGACAAAAAGCATACAGAGGTGAGTGAGATGAAAATTGGAGAATTCGCTCAAATATGTCAAACAAAAATATCCGTCCTTAGTCATTACGACAAGCAAGGACTGCTGTCCCCCGATTATATCGATCGTTTTACCGGCTATCGATACTACGCAAAGGAACAGATCGAGATATTTATGCGGATTTCTGCGCTTAAAAAAGCCGGGCTTTCGCTATGTGAGATTAGAGCAATGTTGGAAGATTCACAAAATGGCGCTCGGATTATCGAACAGATCGAAAAAAAGAAAGCCGAGCTTTATGCTACCCTTTGCAACTTGGAAGATGCGAAGAGGTTGATGTTAGGAGGGGATACAGTGTATTCTATCATGGTTACGAGTACGTCGTCCGGCCTGAGAGCACAGAGCCCAAAGATTCGTGATGACGAGTTTAACACGGTTTGCGATACGATGGAAAAAGAACTTACAGCCCAGGACTGTCAGCGTATCTCATCCTATGTTGCGCTACGTGAACCGGGCGAGGCAATCATTAGAGTTGGGTGTGATGTAATAAGGCTGAATAAGCAGATTTCTCCACTTGTCGAGGACATAAATCTGCCCTTTGCTGATGATTCATC
The DNA here is from genome assembly GCA_023404715.1 of Bacillota bacterium. Classification (GTDB taxonomy): domain Bacteria; phylum Bacillota; class Clostridia; order Christensenellales; family Aristaeellaceae; genus Beduinella. Next base: position 113,022 of record JAEYAR010000093.1, read on the forward strand.
TATCATAGGCAGATGGGATATCGTCGGAGAATATGCGGTCAAACAAGATTTTTTGGATCGGAGATCTGATTGTTATGATGTGATTCCAAATAGTACAAGATCGATTTACTTTTTACCCGGTGGCGAACGCTATTGGTGTTATGGCTGGACTAGGGATAAACTTTTGATTGACACGGGCGACAGTACATCGGTTAACGACTACGAAGTGAAGGAGATGGATGGAGAACGATTTATGTTCGTTCAACTGAAGTCATATTATTATCGTCGCGGTGGGATACCCACTACGCTCGTATTGCGTCAGATCAATCATATTGCCTATACGGCGCGGCAAATAGCGAAAAAGGACAATTTGGATATTCCTTTTGTTCCGGATGAACGAGTTCTTGGAAGCTGGAAAGCGCACAGTTACTGTAATGAAAAGGAAGATTTTTCTCCGCGCCGGGCGAGTGAAAAACCATTATACTTCAGCCGCATTACGTTTTCTAAGGGCGGTAAATGTGTCAGTGAGTACGGAGGAGATAAGATTGAGGGGAAGGATATGCAAGAATGGACGCGGGGGTATGTTTTGCGAAAGTGGAATGATAGCGCTTGTGCATATGAAATTCAAACCATAGACGGTGTGGATTTCTTGACGATTGAATGGAAAAGCGGTAATTATCGCTGGGGTGGTTTAGATACAGATTATTATGTGTTCGTAAGAGAATAAAAAGGCGCCCATACAAAGGCCGGCGCGCCCGTACGCCTAATGAGGCGGGGCGCGCCGGCCTTTATCTCTTCGTCATCGCGGCCCTGTAGCGGCCGGGCGAAAGCTGCGTGTGCTTTTTGAAACAGCGAATAAAGTTCGCGTAGTCGTTGAAGCCGGATAGGATACAGGCGTCGGAGACGCTGCGCCCTTCTGAAAGGAGGGATTTAGCCAGCGCGATGCGCTTGAGAATGATGTAATTTTGAATGGAGCAATGCGTCTCTTCCTTAAATCGGCGGCTTAGATAGGACTTGTTGAGGTAGAAATGGCCGGCAATTCCCTCGAGCGTGAGCGGAGTCGTAAGGTGCGTATTGATATACTGCATGACGCTATAGGATAACTCCGGCATGGCGCTCTTACTTTCGTAGGTAGAGGAGATAAACGAGTGATTGATGAGCACCAGCATTTGCACCAGATGGGTAAAGGCCATTACGTCGCTGCCGTACGCCTGCGAGGCGAGGGCCGTATGTAAACGGTCCGTCAAAGTAAGGTAGGCGTCGAGGGCCCGGTCGCTCAGGCGCAGGATGTTTCCCTCCGTATGCAGGTCGCGCGAGAAACAGGCGAGCAGGTTGGTTTCCGGCGTGCACAGCGGCCGCATGAGCTCGGGCTGAAAATGCGTAGCCACGCGCTCGTAAGGCATATCGCCCCCTACCACATAGCGGTGAATCTGAAAGCTGTTGAGCACGATGAGGTTGCCCCTCGTGAGGTGATATCTGCGGTCCTCGACGTAAAAGTCCGCATTGCCTCCTAAAAAGAGGTGGCATTCGAATACATCGTGCATGTGATAGGCGATCGATTGGGGCCCGGCGGTCAACATGTGATGGCTGCGAATCGATTCCGAAAAATGCTCCAGTAGCGGCGCATTCGATTCGGCTTGGGAGACGGACGGGCGCGGCATGTGCAACCCTCCTTTGCTTTGTTTTATCATACCATGAAAAACAGCCAAGTAAAGTAAAACAATGCAATAAATCGATAAAACAATGCAATGATTTATCGGCGGGATTGCTGTAAGATGGGGGCGTGAGAAACAGGGCTTACCCGAGCTTACGCGGACCCAAGCGCGCGCCGCAGCTTTCGCGCACGACGAGGGCGGATTCGCGGATCTGAGAGAAGACGATCGGTTCGCCGCCCTGGGCGCCGATCAGCTCCTGGATTGCGCTGCGGCCGTGATCCGCCGGGTGCAAATCCACGGTCGTGAGGGGCGGATCGGTATACGGGGTGAAGAACTGGTTGTCACAGCCCACGAGCGCCATATCCAGCGGCACCTGCAGGCCCATGCGGCGCAGCTGCCTGAGCGCGCCGAGGGCGACCAGATCGTTGATGGCGATGAGCGCAGTCGGCCACTGCGCCTTAGGCAGGCGCGAGAGCAGCTTGAGTACGCCCAGCTCGCCATCCTCCGGGGTATAGCCCGCTTCGTGACGATAGTCGCTGTCGGCGGAGAGGCCCAGGCGGGCCATCTCGCTCAAAAAACTGCGCTCGCGCTCGCCGGAAGAGCGAACCTCGTGCGAACCGCCTAGAAAGGCGATGCGCCTGTGCCCCAGGCCGTACAGGTGCCCCAGGCTGAGGCGCACGCTGGAGGAGAGATCGCTGCTGATCGTAATGCAGTGCAGCCCCTCGATGGGCGGACAGATGGTGACGATGGGCATGGCGCTTTGCAGGCGAGACAACTCGCGCACGGTCGATTCGTTGGAGACGCCCTCGACGATGCCGCCCACGAGCAGCGCGCCGTCGAGCCGCTGCTCGATCAGGCGATCGACCAGACCGTCGGGGATGCCCGCGCCCAGAGGCGTAAAATAGGTGACGAGGGCATAACCGCAGCGTGCGGCCTCCAGCGTCGCGGCGTCGAAAAGCGCTGCGTAATACGGGTGCCCGACGCTCGGCACGACGATGCCGAGCAGATGGGACTTGCGCTGATATAGCCCGCGGGCGATGGAGCTGGGGCGGTAATTGCGCCGTTGGATGACCTCGCTTACGCGTTCTTTCGTGCGTGTGCTTACGCCCTTGGCGCCGCTGAGCACGCGGGAAACGGTGGCGATGGATACGCCAGCCTCCTGCGCAATGTCGTAAATGGTCGATTGTTCGCCAGCCATGGCCCTGCCTCCTATAACAAGAGAATATACCCCCTTTTTGTAGGGGAATCAATACGCTGTATAGAGTATAACATAAGATGAAAGCGCTTTCAATGGTTTGCTGAAAGTTTATCAGCATGGGCTGGGTATGAATGCGCAGCAAAATAAAAATATCCATAACCAAAATAATTTTCTCAAATCGGGGGAAAATTGCAGCACATACTTGACATGGAATGAGACAATGCATATAATCTTAGGCAGAGCAAAAAAGATTGACATTTTGCTTGGAAAAGTAAGGGCTTACAAAAATGGCCTGATTTTCCGTAAATGGTAAGGGTTTTGCGCCGAAGGCGAGAAGGCATGTAAAAGCAGCAAAAAGTCGCTCGAAAGCGACTTATGGCGATGTTTTCATGCTGTCAAAAAAACCTTAGGTTTTGTGCCCGGCGGATGGGATCATCCGTTAAATAAAGCTAGGAGGAACCTAAACATGAAAAAGCTGCTTGCACTGCTCATGTCCCTGATGATGGTGGCATCGCTCGTGCCTTCCTTCGCGATGGCGGACGACGCCGTCACCCTGAAGGTCACCTGCTGGGATGTGGCGACGACCCCGTACTACGAGGCGATCAAGAACGGCTATGAGGCCGTGAACCCGAATGTCAAGATCGAGTGGATCGACATCGCTTCGCAGGACTACAACACCAAGGTTTCCACGATGCTGTCCGGCGGCGACGATTCGGACATCATGATCGTCAAGGAGCTCAGCGACCTGCAGAACTGGCTGAACGCGGGCTTTGCGGTCAACCTCGACGAGAAGATCGCCGCCAATTCCTACGACATGACCAAGTATGCGGGCATGGATAAGTGCTACACCGACCCGGCGACGGGCGCATATTATGCGCTGCCGTTCCGCGCGGACTACTGGGTTATGTTCTACAACAAAAACCTGTTCGACGCGGCGGGCGTGGCCTATCCCACCAACGACATGACGTGGGATCAGTACGCCGAGCTGGCGAAGCAGATGACGAATGCGGAGCAGGGCGTCTACGGCACACACTACCACACCTGGCTGTCCGCGGTTGCGAACTGGGCGGTTTGCGACGGCGTGAACACCCTGGCCGACGGCGACTACGAAGACCTCAAGTACTTCTACAACCTGTACATGGATCTGGAAGATGCGGGCGCCTGCATGGAATACGGCGAAGTGAAGGCTGCCAACCTGCATTATTCCGGCGCTTTTGCCAAGGGCAACATCGCCATGCTGCCGATGGGCTACTGGTATGTCTCCACGCTGATCGGCTATCAGAAGGACGGCACCGCCGACTTTGACTTTGGCATCACCGCCGTTCCGCACCTGGACGGCGTGGACGCCGGCTCCTCCTTCGGTTCCCCGACGGGCGTAGCCATCAATCAAAAGAGCGCGAATCAGGACGCCGCTTGGGACTTTATCTCCTGGCTGTGCTCTGAAGAGGGCGCGAAGGTCGTTGCCGCCACCGGCACCCGCCCCGCGTACGTGAGCGACGCGGTTGCGGAGGTCATGGCCTCTGCCGACGGCTTCCCGCAGGACGATGCGAGCAAGGCCGCGCTGTTGCCGACCGCGATCGCGCTGGAATGGCCGATCGGCGAGGGCGTCAGCGAGATCAAGACGATCGTCAACGAGGAGCATACGCTGATCATGTCCCGCGAGCTTTCTGTGGACGAGGGCATCCAGGAGATGGAAGAGCGCGTCGCGGAAGTGCTGGGCGAGTAATTCAAGCTTACAAGGGGGAGGGCGAACGTCGTCCCTCCCCTTCCCTTTTTCGCCCCGTTCGCCTGAAAATAGGTACGCGCGGCGCACCTATTTTGAGACGAACGGGCCGCATGGCACGCGTCCAAATAAACGCTTTGACAGACAAGGAGGCAAACGGGATGGCACAGAGCGCAGCGCCAAAGAAGTATAGGATGAGCAAGCTCGAGAAGCGCAATACGCTGATCGCATACTCATTCCTGGCGCCCAATTTTCTCGGATTTCTGATCTTCACGTTCATTCCGGTCATCTTCTCGATCGTGCTCGCCTTTCTCAACTGGAACGGCGGCGCGGTGGACCAAATTACGTTTGCGGGGTTGGACAACTTCCGCACCATCTTTAAAAACTTCAGCTTTACCAAGAGCAATTTGGGCATCGCGCTCAAGAACACGGTGTTTTACACCGTCGCGACCGTGCCGCTGACCATCGCGTTTGCGCTCGGCCTGGCGCTCGTGCTCAACAAGGCCGTGAAGGGCGCCAACTTTTTCCGCGCGGCGTTCTTCTTCCCGTACGTCGCCTCTCTGGTCGCCATCTGCGTATGCTGGAACTTCCTGCTCATGAAGACCGGCCCGGTGAACCAGATCTTGAACGCGATCGGCTTCAACTTTACTAAGAGCTGGACGCAAAGCCGTGACCTGGCGATCTGGTCGATCATCATCGTCAGCGTATGGCGCAACGCGGGGTATTACATGGTCATGTATTTGGCGGGCCTGCAGGGCGTGCCGGGCGAGCTGTACGAGGCGGCCACGATGGACGGCGCGAACGGCTGGCAGAAGTTCTGGAAGGTCACCATGCCGATGCTCACGCCGACCACGTTCTTCGTCTCCATCATGATGGTCATCTCGTGCTTCAAGATCTACGACGTCGTCGCGATCATGACCGAGGGCGGCCCCGGGCGCGCGACCAAGATGCTCGTCACCTACATCTACGAGCTCAGCTTCGGCGGGCCGAACATCGCGACCACGGCGCAGTACGGCGTCGCCAGCGCGGTCTCGATGGTGCTGCTGGCCATCGTGCTGCTCGTCACGTTCGTCCAGTTCCGCGCTGAGAAAAAATGGGTTAATTACATGTAAGAAAGGAGGACGCCTGCATGACCGCTGCTGTAACAACGAAGAAAAAACACACGGCCCACTTGACGCCCGCGCAGGTCGTAGGGCGGGTGGTGCTATACGCATTCTTGATCTTTTTCCTGGTCGTCGCGCTGGTTCCGTTCGTGTGGATGATCTCCTCCTCGTTCAAGACGAGCACGGACGTCTTTACGATCCCGATGCGCTGGATCCCGGAGACCGTGCGCCTGGAAAACTACGTGGAGATCTGGCAGAAGGTGCCGCTGATGGCCTACTTCAAGAACACCGCCTTTGTGGCCGTCGCCGTCACCTTCATGCAGATCCTGACCTCGTCCTTCGCGGCGTACGCGTTTGCGAAGATGCGGTTCAAGGGCCGCGACCTGCTGTTCATGTGCTACATCGGCACCATCGCGGTGCCATGGCAGGTCTATATGGTGCCGCAGTTCATCATGATGCGCAACATCGGCCTGTATGACACGCTGTGGGCGCTGGTGGTGCTGCAATCCTTCTCCGCGTTCGGCGTCTTCCTGATGCGCCAGTTTTACCTGGGCATCCCCAACGAGCTGAGCGAGGCCGCCCGCATCGACGGCCTGAGCGAGTACGGCATCTGGGCGCGCATCGTGCTGCCGCTGGCCAAGCCGGCCATCGCGACCCTGTGCATCTTCACATTCGTCAACACCTGGAACGACTACATGGGGCCGCTGATCTACCTGACCACCGACCTGAACAAGACGATCCAGGTCGGCCTGCGCCGCTTTATTCAGGCGTACACCGCAGATTACAACCTGATCATGGCGGCATCGCTGTGCTCGCTGGTGCCGGTGACGATCGTCTTCCTGTTCCTGCAACGCTACTTCATCGAGGGCATCGCCACGACGGGCCTGAAGGGCTGAGGATAGATCATGTTTGACGCCTATTTAAACGCACATCCTCTCCATGCGCTCCTTGCCTCCCGGGGGGAGCGCATTCCTTTTGCGGCGGCCGCGGACCGGCGGGCGTGGGAGGCGGTGGCGGGCGCCGCGCGCGATGAGATCCTCTTCGAGGCGGATCGCCTGCGCGCAGAGAGCTACCCGATGCTCACGGCGACGCAGTTCCTCGCTTTCGTGCGGGACGGATCGCGCAGCGCGTACGAGGCGCCGTATTTCGCGCGCAGAAGGCATCTGATCGCCAGCGCGCTGGCGGAATGCCTGACGCTGACAGGACGATATCTGGACGACGTGATCGATGGCGTTTGGTGTATTTGCGAAGAGACGTTTTGGGGCGTCAGCGCGCACAACGGATCGGACCATCCGGGCGTGCGCCCGGCCGGCGAGCGGCCTTTGCCGGACGCGCAAAACCCGTACGTCGACCTGTTTGCCGCGCAGACGGCCTCTACGCTCGCCTGGGTCTGCTATCTGCTGCGCGCCCAGCTGGATGCGGTGTCGCCGCTGGTCGTCCGCAGGGTACGGGCGGAGGTAAAGCGGCGCGTCTTCGATCCGTTCATGGATCACGACGACTTCTGGTGGATGGGCATGATCCGCAGCGACGTGAACAACTGGACGCCGTGGATCGTCTCCAACGTCATGGACGCCATGCGCATCCTGGAGGAGGACGACCTGCGGCTCGCCGAGGGCGTCGCCCGCGGGCTGCGGATGCTCGACCGCTATCTCGACGTGATGCCGGCGGACGGCGGATGCGACGAGGGCGCGGCCTATTGGAACATGGCGGGCGGCGCGCTACTGTGCTGCCTGGAGCATGTGAAGGACATGACCGGCGGCAAGGTATCGTTCTTTAACGACGCCCACATTCGGAACATCGGCGCTTTCCCGCTCGCCGCGCACATCGCCGGGCCTTACTACATAAACTTCGCCGATTGCGACGCGAAGCCTATGCTCGATGGGGAGCGCGTCTACCGCTACGGCGAATACACAAAAAACGAGGCGCTGAGGGCCCTCGGCGCGCAGATCGCTCAAGCGGAGCCCGGCGTGCTACCCAAGGATACGCCGGAGATATACCGCGTACTGTGCAAGCTATTTCGCCCGATAGCGCCTGTCGCCGCCGTTTGCGCCGCTGCGGACGTCTGGCTGCCCGATTTGCAGGTGCGCGCGATGGCGCGTGGAGGCCTTTACGCGGCAATCAAGGGCGGCCATAACGCCGAGAGCCACAACCACAACGACGTCGGCGCCTTCCTGCTGTACGTCGACGGCGAACCGGCGGTGATCGACCTGGGCAACAGGGTCTATACGGCCAAGACGTTTGGGCCGGAGCGCTATACGCTCATGAATACGCGGGGACGTAACCATAACGTGCCGATGATCGGCGCGTGGGAGCAGCGGGAGGGAGAAGCACACCGCGCGAGGGATGTACGCTCGGGCGCGGCCGGCGTACTGATGGACATCGCCGCCGCCTATCCAGCGCAGGCGGGCGTTAAGCAGCTTTTGCGCAGCGCGTCGCTCACGGACGAGGCCTTTGTGCTCACGGATTCCATACGGCTCGCCGCCCCCGAAGCGGTAACCTGGGTCTTTATGCTTCGGGAGAAACCGATGATTGTGTCGGGCGGCGCGCTGCTTGGCAAGCTGGCTCTGCGCGCGCCGGAGGGGCTGTCCGCCGGAGTGGAGGAGATCCCAGTCGAGGATGTGCGCATGGCGAGAAGCTTCCCCGGCGCCGTCTATCGGCTCACCTATCGGGGCGTAGCGGCGGAGCGCCACGAGGCGACGTTCACATTTACGAGGAGGCCTTGACGATGGATATTCAGACGAATCCGCTGAAGACGCGCGCGGACTTTGCCAGCGCCGCATCCCAGATGCTGACGCCCCTGCTCCCCTTTTTGAGCGCGGGCTGCGCCCGCCTGCATTTGGGCGAGACGGGCGCGGTCTACCCCGCGGACATCGCGGAGATGGAGGCCTTCTCGCGTCCGCTGTGGGCGATCGTGCCGATGCTGGCGGCGAACGACCCGGCGGCGGAGCCGCTATGGGAGCGCTGGCGCGAGGGGATGAAAAACGGCGCCGACCCGGATCACCCGGAGTACTGGGGCGAAATCGGCCCGTATGACCAACGGATGGTGGAAATGGCGGTCATGGGCATGGCGCTATGCCTCGTGCCGGAGCGTTTCCTGGGCGACCTGGACGCGCGAGCGCAGGACAACGTCTGCCGGTGGCTCGATCAGATCAACGCGCACGACATGCCGAAGAACAATTGGCGTTTCTTTCGCGTGCTCGTGAACTGCGGCTTTTTGCTCTGCGGCAGGCCCTGCGACGAAGCACGGCTGGCGGAGGACTTGGCGCTTATAGAGAGCCACTACGAGGGCCAAGGCTGGTATTACGATTACGAGACGCAGCGCGACTACTATACGCCGTGGGCCTTTCATTACTACGGCCTGATTTACGCCATCGCCATGAAGGATAGGGATCCTGAGCGTGCAGGGCGCTTTATGGAGCGCGCGCGGCTGTTTGCGCCCCAGTTCGCCGCCTGGTTCGCGGCTGACGGCGCGGCGCTGCCCTTCGGACGCAGTCTGACGTATCGCTTCGCCCAGGGCGCGTTCTTCGCAGCCATGGCGGCGGCGGGGGTGGAGGCGCCGGGCCTGGGCATGGGGGAGATCAAGCACCTGCTGCTTTCAAACCTGCGCTGGTGGCTTCAAAAGCCGATCTTTACGCCAAGCGGCGTGCTCACCGTCGGATACGGCTATCCCAACCTCATCATGGGGGAGGGATATAATGCCTTCGGCTCGCCCTATTGGGCCATGAAGACGTTTGCGCCGCTGATGCTGCCGGAGGATCATCCCTTCTGGACCTGCGAGGAGAAGCCGTATACGCCGCCCCCGCGCGTGCTGGAGGATATGGCGCGCATGCTCATCGTGCGCGACGAGGAGAACCTGCACGTACAGGCGTTTACCGCGGGGCAGCACTGTAAGGAGCACGCGCACGACGAAGCGAAGTATGAAAAGTTCGTCTATTCGACCGCGTTTGCCTTCAGCGTGCCAAAGAGCGCGAAGCTGTATAAGTGCGGGGCCTTCGACAGCATGCTGGCCGTGAGCGAGGACGGCGTGAGCTACCACGCGCGCTACGGCTGCGAATCCTTTCAGCTGACGCAAACAGAGGTTTCCTCCGTCTGGCGTCCGTTTGCGGGCGTGCGCATCGAAACGCGCGTCATCCCCCTGGGCGACTGGCACGTGCGCGTGCACCGCGTCGAGACGGATCGGGCGCTACAGGTGGCGGAGGGTGGCTTTGCGATCCGGCGTGAGGACGGACATATCCGCCCGCACGAGGAGGCCGGAGAGGATTACGCCGTGGTCGAGGCACCGTGGGGCGTCAGCGGCGTTCGGGCGATCACGGGCTTTGCGTCGGCGCAGATCACAGCGCCGGAACCCAACACGAACCTGCTTTACCCGCGCACGCTGCTGCCAACGCTGACGGCGGCGATCCCGGCAGGCAGGACGACGCTGGTGAGCGCCGTGCTCGGCGCTGTCGTACGCGGTCAAGCAAAATGGAACGATATGCCACAGGAGGTATTCGATTATGCAGCGGTGGATTGATACGGCTTGGGAACAGATGGTCAAGAAGTTTGCGGCGTCCGCCGAGCGGGCTGCTCAGATGAACCTGATCCCCTACAAGAGTGAAAACGGCACGTGGGTCGGCGCGCCGTTCGACGGCAACAGCTGGTGGACGAACGGGTTTTGGCCGGCGCTGATGTGGCAGCTCTACGCTGGGACGAAGGACGAGCGCTTTCAGAAGGAGGCGCGCCGCGTGCAGGCTCTGCTACAAAAGGAGCTGACGACGTTTGAGCTCCTCAACCACGACGTGGGCTTCATGTACCTGCTGTCCTCGGGCGCGGACTACAAGCTCACCGGAAGCGACGAAGCGAGGCGCGACACGCTGCACGCGGCGACGATTCTCGCGGGGAGATACAACCCCGCGGGCTTCATCCGCGCCTGGGGACAGAAGGGCCGCGAGGGCTGGGCGATCGTGGACTGCATGATGAACCTGGCGCTGCTCTACTGGGCGAGCGAGCAGACGGGCGACCCGCGCTTCCTCAAGATCGCCAAGACGCACGCGGATACGACGATGCGCTGCTTTGTACGGCCGGACGGATCGTGCAATCACATCGTGATCTTCGATCCGGAGACGGGCGAGATGCTAGATGCGCCGGGCGGGCAGGGCTACTGCGCGGGCTCGTCCTGGTCTCGCGGCCAGTCCTGGGCGCTATACGGGTTTGTGCTCAGCTACCTGCACACGGGCGAGACGCGCTATCTGGATACGGCCAAGCGCGTGGCGCACTACTTTATCTCCAACATCCGTGCGGACGGGTTGGTCGATTGCGACTTCCGTCAGCCGAAGGCGCCGGAGAAGCTGGACAACATCGCCAGCGCTTGTGCGTCCTGCGCGCTGCTGGAGCTGGCGGGATGCGTAGGCGAGCACGAGCAGGCGCTCTACCGCGAGGCCGCCATCCGCATGCTACAGGCGCTGTACGATCGCTGCGCCGACTGGACGGAAGGCAGCCAGGGCATTCTCACGCGCTGCACCGCCGCCTATCACGAGGACGGCGCGGGCCAGGAGACGAACATCACCTATGGCGATTACTTCTTCGTAGAGGCCGTCGCCAAGCTGCGCGGAACAGACCCGATGCTGTGGAAGTGATGATGAATGAAACAAGATGCTCGGAACCGGATGATCTAATCCGGCTCCGAGCATGCTTTTGTAGGCGTGAGTGCATAGTATGGCGCTAGGTAAGCGGCGACGGAAGAAAGAAAATCCGCCGCACCTGCAATGAGTAGGCGCGTATCTTCGGTTGAACATAAGTAAAAATATTCATAATCGCTTCGATTTCGGATAATGGCGGCATTGGATATCAGCGCGCTGTATTTCCGCGGCAATACTTCTGGCTTTAGGTATTGGCGGGTGAAACTTGCGAAGCGCCAGAACCGAACGCATCGTATGGAAAATACAATAATAAGCCCTATTGTTGGCAGATGCAAAGTCTTCTGCATCCGCATCGCGTTGAGCGGCAGACAACATTTCGCGTGCTTTATCGAGTCGATATTTTGATAGTTCAATAAGCGACAAGTCAGGCACTGATTCGAATCCCCTCTCTGTCGATGTTTTTAAAACAATGTTGATTGATTTTTATGCATCGCAGCAAAAAATATGCATCCATGCATCTAGTCCGGCTTCTCGCGTGCGTTCAATCGTGCTACAATAGCTTGAGGAGAAAGGGGTTACCTCTATGATGAAATTACTGATCGGGACGTACACCACGGGAACAGCCTCCGAGGGCGTGTACGAGGCGGCGCTCGACGTTCGCACGGGCGCGCTATCGCATCTGCGCGCCGTGGGAAGCGTGCCGGATCCTTCTTATCTAATCTCGACAGGAGAGGGACGGATTTACGCGGTATGCGAAAGCCCGGCGTTCCATGGAAAGCCGGGCGGCGGGGTGATGAGCCTGCTGCGTCTGCCGGATGGACGGCTCGTATCGGATGGCGCGCTGCCCTCGGGCGGTCAGGCGCCGTGCCATCTGGCGATCGGCGAAGCGGGGACGCGGCTGGCGGTGGCGAACTATGGGGACGGCGTTCTGAGCGTCTTTTCGCTCGCGCCGGACGGCGCGCTGCGCGAGCAGGCGGCGTCCTTCGTCTATACGGCGAAGGGAGCGAATGCCGCTCGCCAGGAATGCGCGCACGCGCATTTTGCGGCATTCGCCTGCGGCGAAATTCTCTGCTGCGACCTGGGCGGCGACTGCATACGCCGCTACGACGCGCGTACCCTGGATTCTCTCGCGCCGGTCCGTCTGCCGGCAGGGTGCGGGCCGCGGCATTTGCTGCGGCGGCCAGGGGGCGCCCTGTACGTCGTGAGCGAACTGACGAGCGAGCTTTTCACCCTGATGCCGGATGGACGGGGAGGTTGCGAATTGATAGACGTACAGAGCTGTCTGCCCCAAGGCGCGGGCGAGAGCTGGGCCGCGGCGCTGCGCGAGGGGGAGGACGGGCGGCTCTTTGTTTCCAACCGGGGACATGATAGCGTAGCCGTATTTCGCCTGGGCGCGGACGGCATCCCGATACGGGAGGGCGTCTATCCCTGCGGCGGCCGCTACCCGCGCGACATTCTGCCGGTCGGGGAGGGGCTCATGCTCTGCGCCTGCCAGAACGCGGACGAGGTAACATGCCTGCGCGAGGAAGCCGGAGGCTGGTCGGTGGTCTCTCGCCTCGCCGTGCCCGCGCCGGTATGCCTGCTGCGGGTGGAATGATCGCTTCAAGAATTCGAGGAGGCCTTATCGCGCTCGATCGTCTCTTTGATCGCGCGCAGCAAAAAGGCGTTGATGGTTTCGCCGCGTTTAGCGGCGTGGTCTTGAATTGCTTTCGCATCTTCTATTTTTGTTCTGCAGCCAAGCGTTTTGAAATGCTTGGCTGCATATTTTGCATCGGCTCGTTTCTTGGCCTCTGAAATTGGCATATTTTCACCTCGTTATACAGTGTTGATGTTGTGCAATATTGATATTTTTATTCTGCGGTATTTGGAGAATAGGCGGATAGACGATGCAGTATTAATACTGTATAATTACAAGCGTAAACTTACATAAACAATACGTCATAACGTATCGTTTCAGACGTGGTCAGGCAAGAACTTATGTAGGAGGGTCAAAACGTGAAAGACGGTTATCAATCCTTTGCGAAAAACTTTAAAACCTGCTGCCTGGATTCCTACGATCGCATGGCTTACCGTAAAGGGCGGCGGAGCGCGGAAAAGGCGGAGGCAATGCGGGAATGCCGTGTGCTATACGACGCAATTTACGCAAAGCTGGGGGAGGACTCCCTTCTGATCAACCGTTTCGACGCGGCAAAAAACCATGCGTTCAGCCTGACCGAGCCGCACATCTATCATCAGGGCTTTCGAGATTGTATTTATCTGCTTCGCTGGATGGGCGTGCTGTGAGCGGGAAGCTTATTTTCGCTCAATGCGCATCTTGTGCATGAGCTTGGGCGGAAAGAGCTTGCCGTACACCGCGGTCATCTCGCCGGGTAGGCTGGCGGCGATATCGGCAAAGCCTGCACAGAGCGGACGGACCATCAGGTGCATGGGCATGCCCCAAATCGCATAGTCGAGCCCCGGCACGAGCGTGAAGCCCGCGCGCTCGTAAAACGCGATGCGCCTTTCCCGATGCAGGCGGTCGGCTTCCTCCTCGGCCAGCTCCGGCTGTTCGACCTCCACGATGATCCCCTTCGCGCTTTCGTAGTAGGCGCAAAGGCGCCGGAGCACCAGGCTGCCGATGCCGCGCCCGCGCATCGCGGGCTCCACCGCCAAAAAGGAGCATAGCACGCTTTCATCGCCCCAGGTGCACGCCGTATAGGCGGCGCTTTCGGCGCCCAGCAGCACGTCGAACGCCTCGGCGGCGCCGGATTTGACATAGCGGCGGAATGTGGCGAGCGGCGGACGCTCGGCCGGGGTCGGAAAGTCGCGCGCGATGCGCGCATACAGGTCGGGGATTGCGTCGTACGCGACGGCGCGCAGGCGAAGGGATTGCATGCTTTTACCTCCTAGCTATGCAAATTGTATGGTTCAAATGCATCTTCGACGCAATGCGCGGGAACCCCTTCTTTTGCTTGACGTTTGGGCGTGCATAAGGATGTCCATAGGTTGCCATAATCATCCCATAGACAAAGGAGATGATAGGAATGGGCATTTTTGAAGGCAAGGTGGCCCTCATTACCGGCGGCGGGAAGGCGAAATCAATCGGTTACGGCATCGCCGTCGCCTATGCGAAGGAGGGGGCCAATCTGACGCTTACCGGGCGCAATGAAGAAAAGCTGCTGGATGCGAAGGAAGAGCTGGAGCGCCTGTACAGCGTGCGGGTGCTGCCCATGCAGGCGGACGTCACCCCGGACGACGACGCAGAGGACAGGGTGAAAAGCGTTGTCGAGAAGACCGTCGAGGCGTTTGGCCGCATCGACGTGCTGATCAACAACGCGCAGGCCTCCGCCTCGGGTATCCCATTGGCCATGCATTCAAAGGATCACTTTGATCTGGGGATCTACTCCGGACTGTATGCGACCTTCTACTACATGCGCGCATGTTACCCTTATTTGAAGGAGACGCAGGGCTCCGTCATCAACTTCGCCAGCGGCGCGGGCCTGTTCGGCAACCCAGGCCAGAGCTCCTATGCTGCGGCGAAGGAGGGGATACGCGGCCTTTCGCGCGTCGCCGCGACGGAGTGGGGAAAGGATCACATCAACGTCAACGTCATCTGCCCCCTTGCGTTGACGTCACAGCTGGAAAACTTTCAGGCCTCGTATCCGGAGGCGTACGAAAAGAACCTGCGCGCAGTGCCGATGGGCCGCTTCGGAGATCCGGAGAAGGACATCGGCCGCGTCTGTGTGCTGCTGGGATCGGTAGATTTTAAGTATATGTCGGGCGAAACCTTGACGCTTGAAGGGGGATTGGGCCTGCGGCCATAGGCAAAGATCATTTATACAGGGGTCCCGCATCGAACTGCCATGCGGGGCTTTTGCTTGTGTTAAAACATTTAGCTAGCAAAACGTTGACTTCTGTGTTAATCTAATAATAACGGCATAAAACTACGCGGAGGTTCAAAAATGATCCCAAATGATGCAAAAGAGAAGCCTACTGTCAACGTGGCGAACATTTCACCGGATATAAGGGTGTATGACATCGTATCCATCGTCGCCTATATGGCCGGCGTAAACTATACCGATTATGGGAAAGGGCCGTTTAAAGACTCGATATTTACGAGGCTACACGAAGACGACGACGCACATACCATCCGTTCCTTGTGCAGAATTAGAACAGCCCTAATGCGCAGCTTCAAACGGGTGCAGGACGCGATGGCCTTTCAGATGCGCAATTTACATACATTGCCAGAGTATATCCCGCAGAACGACGTCGAGTTTCTGGTTCAGCGCGGGGTCAAATTGCTGCGCGTAAACTGGACGGCGCAGGGATATATCGCCGACATCAATCAATTGCTGATGGAGCGGATCAACAGCTGCGAGCGCCTTTTCCCGATATGGCTGAAGTGGGGTTACATCCGCGATTTGTTTTTGATGCCCCACGGAAGGCAGACGGATGCGATTGAGGCGGAGCGCGCCCGGTACGCGGCGGAGCAGGCGAAGTACCCATACCGCGTCTATCTCAACGTACAGCTCATCTACGACGGGAACCTGTTTCTCCACGACGGCAAACTGCTTTACTGGCTTTATCAGATGCACGACGACTGCTTTGCGGATTTTACCAAGGTGACGGACGCATGCCGCGCGGTCAAGGAAAATCTATATACGTATTTGCTGCGCAATCCCGTGACGGCGATGATCGTCGATTGCGAGAATTCCGATCCCTACCGCATTTGCGCGGTGCTGCGCAATATTCAAGAGAATTGTCCGGAGGGGTTTTCGCATATTCAGAAGGTGGTGCTTTACGACGACGTAAACACCAGCGTGACGTGGCGAATCCTGGAGCTGTATATCAACGCGCCCATCGAGCATGAGGTGATCGAACGGGTCAAAAATCAAAAATCGCTCGTGGACATCTGGATGACCGCCAGAACATGCAAATTGTATTATGAGGATCACATCCCCGCCTATATCCTGGTCTCGAGCGATTCCGATTACTGGGGGCTGATGTCCGCGCTGCCGGACGCCTCCTTTTTGGTATTGACCGAAAGCGAAAAAACAGGCTTTTCGCTTCGTTCGGCGCTCAATAGCAAGAGCATCAGCTACTGCAATATGGACGAGTTCTATTCCGGCAACATCAGCGACATCAAGCTCGGCGCGCTGATGGTCGAGTTGAAGCCCTATATCGCTGAACGCATGTTTTTTAATATCCATACCCTGATGGATATGGCCATCGAGCGGACCCGAATCTCCTTAACTGACCAAGAGAAGGCGCGGATTTACCGGCATGTGAAGAAGAATCTGCGCTTGAAAATCATGGATAACGGAGATGTCAAAGTCATCTTTTGACCCTGCGACGTTGGGGCGGGGGCATAAACGCCCGCGCCGCCTCTTGCGAAAGGGCGCGCGCATGATGTACAATGGAACCCATATGGAAGATAACCCCGGTCGGGGATTGGAGGGACCGCTATGCTCTCGCAGGTGCAAAGCTTTGGCCTGACCGGTATCGACGGCTTTCCCGTGACGGTGGAGGCGTACGTGGCCGACGGTCTGCCGATGTTCGAGCTCGTCGGACTGCCCGATGCGGCCGTGCGCGAGGCGCGCGAGCGCGTACGCGCCGCGATGCAGCAGTGCGGCTTTTCGTTCCCTGTCGCGCGCACGACGATCAACCTCGCGCCCGCGGACGTCAAGAAGGAAGGGCCGGCCTACGATTTGGCGATCGCCCTCGCCCTGCTCGCCGCCTCCGGCCAGATCGACGGCAGCCGGCTCGCGGGGCGCGTCGTGCTGGGCGAGCTGGCGCTCGGGGGACAGGTGACGCAGGTGCGGGGCGTATTGCCGATGGTCATCGGCGCGCGCGCATTGGGCGTGCAGGAGGCGGTCATCCCGCTGGAGAACGCGCAGGAGGTCGCGTGCGTAGACGGCATCCGCATCGTGCCCGTAGAGACGCTGGCGCAGGCGGTGGGGCATGTCGCGGGCGGCGAGGCTCTCGCGCCGGTGACGCCGGTACCTTATGAGCAGCTGCTCACGCAGCGCAGGCCTTCGCAGGATCTGGGCGAGGTGCGCGGGCAGCGCAGCGCCAAGCGCGCGCTGGAGATCGCCGCCGCGGGCGGACACAACGTGCTGATGGTCGGCCCGCCCGGCGCGGGCAAGACGATGCTGGCGCGCTGCCTGCCGGGGATTTTGCCGGACATGACGTTTGAAGAGGCGCTGGAGGCGACGCGCATCCACTCGGCTGCGGGGCAATTGGCGCCGGGCGAAGGCCTGCTGCGCGAGCGGCCGTTCCGCGCGCCGCATCATACGGCCTCCGCCGCCGCGCTGGTGGGCGGCGGGCCTAAGGCCAAGCCGGGAGAAATCAGCCTGGCCTCTGGCGGCGTGCTCTTCCTGGACGAGCTGCCCGAGTACAACCGGGCCGCGCTGGAGGCGATGCGCCAGCCGTTGGAGGACGGGTTCGTCTCCGTCGTGCGCGTGGCGGCGCAGGCGCGCTACCCGGCGAAAGTGATGCTCGTGGCCGCGATGAACCCTTGCCCCTGCGGCCACTACGGCTCGCAGGAGCAAAACTGCCGCTGCACGCAACACGAGATCCGCAAATACCTCGATCGCGTGTCGGGCCCGTTGCTCGACCGCATCGACATGCAGCTGGAGATATCGGCCGTGCCCGTGGCGGACATCGCCTCTGGCAAGGCGCAAGAGGAGTCGTCCGCGCATGTGCGCGCACGGGTGGAGGCGGCGCGCAAGGTGCAGCAGCGCCGCTACGAAGGCGAGGGCATCGGCTCGAACGCCCAGCTTTCCGCCGGGCAGCTCGAACGCTATTGCCCGTTGGGCGCGGACGCGCGCGCGTTGCTCGGCATGGCAGTGCAAAAGTATAAGCTGTCCATGCGGGCATACAGCCGCGTGCTCAAGGTCGCGCGCACCATCGCGGATCTTTCGGGAACGGATATCACGGGCGCGCATATCGCGGAGGCGGTGCGCTACCGCAGCATCGACGAAAAGTATTGGGGCGGCTGAGATGGAACAAAGAGAAAAGGCTTTTTGGGCTTGGATGGCGAGCGTGGAAGGCGTGACGCCCGCCCGGTTTCGGCGCATGCTCGCGCTGTACGGCAGCGCAGAGCGCGTGTATGCGGAATTCGACCTGCGCGCGCAGGGCATTTTGGGCGATAAAGCGTATCAAGAATTGGCTGCGGCGCGCTCGGGCGGGTATTTCGAAGCGTTGATGGATAAAATGCAGCGTAGCGGCATGCAGGTCGTATGCCTGGGCGAGGCGGGCTATCCGCCGCTACTGGCGCATATCAGCGACCCGCCGCCGGTGTTGTTCGTACGCGGGGCGGTTGATTTGTCGGACGCGCGGGCCGTGGCCGTGGTCGGCGCGCGCAGGGCTACGCGCTACGGCCTCAAGCAAGCGGAGCGCTTTGGCCGGGAGCTTGCGCAGGCGGGCGTCACGGTCGTCTCCGGCATGGCGCGCGGCACGGACACCGCGGCGCACGTAGGCTGCCTTGCGGGCGGTGGGCGCACGATCGCCGTGCTCGGCTGCGGCGTGGATACGGTATACCCGCCGGAGAACGCGGGGCTTTTTGACCGCGTTTTAGCATCCGGCGGTTCGATCGTGTCCGAATTTGCGCCGGGCATGCCGCCGGTCGCCCAGAACTTCCCGCGGCGCAACCGCATCATCAGCGGGATCTGCGCGGCGGTGCTGGTGACGGAGGCCGCGCAGGGCTCCGGCGCGATGATCACGGTGCGCCTTGCCCTCGACCAGGGGCGCGACGTGTATGCGATGCCCGGCCCGGTCGACGCGCCGATGAGCGAAATGCCCTTGCAAATGCTGATGGAGGGGGCGCATATGGCCCGCGGCGCGCAGGATATCTTGAACCAGCAGCGCTGGGAGATGCCCGATACGCAGCTGTCCTTTATCACCGATACGTTTGGCGGCAAGCTCACGCCCACGCTTGAACCGGACGAGCGGCGCGTGGTCGAACTGCTCCAAAACGAGCCGCTTTCCTTCGATGAATTGCTATCTTTAACGAATTTTACGCCGGAGAAACTCAATATGCTCTTGACAACGATGGAAATAAAGGAAATAATGAAGCAGTTACCGGGGTGCATGTACGCCCTGGACCGATAAATAACAATCCCATTGGAGGGTTTCTGATTTGAACTATAAACTCGTCATCGTCGAATCGCCTGCCAAAGCGCGCACCATCGGAAAATTCCTGGGCCGCACGTATAAGGTAGAGGCGTCGCAAGGCCATGTACGCGACCTGCCCAAATCGCAGATGGGCGTGGATGTGGAGAACGGCTTTGAACCCAAGTACATCACCATCCGCGGGCGCGGAGAGATCCTGGAGAAGATCCGCAAGGAGGCCAAGAACGCCAGCCGGATCTTCCTCGCGACCGACCCTGACCGCGAGGGGGAAGCCATCTCGTGGCATCTGGCGAACGTGCTGGGCATCGATCCCAAGGAGCCATGCCGCGTGGAGTTCCACGAGATTACGGATAAGGCCGTCAAGAGCGCCATGAAGACGCCGCGCCCGATCAATATGGAGCTCGTGAACGCCCAGCAGGCGAGGCGCGTGCTCGACCGGTTGGTGGGCTACAAGATCAGCCCGCTGCTGTGGATGAAGATCAAAAAGGGCTTGTCTGCCGGCCGCGTGCAATCGGTCGCCACGCGCATGATCGTCGACCGCGAGCAGGAGATCGAGTCGTTCATCCCCGAGGAGTACTGGGACGTCAGCGCCAAGGCGCAGATCGGCAGACAGAAATTTCAAGTGCGGCTTACGTCTCTGGACGGGAAAAAGGCGGAGCTTCACAGCGAGCAGGAGGCCTCGCAGGCCAAAGCGCGCGTTGAAAAGGCGAGCTTTACGGTAAAGGGCGTGCGCGCTTCCGAGCGGCGCAAGAACCCCGCCGCGCCGTTCACCACCTCGAATTTGCAGCAGGAGGCCTCTCGCAAGCTGGGCTTCACCACCGCCAAGACGATGCAGATCGCACAGCAGCTTTACGAGGGCGTGGATCTGGAGGGCGAGGGCACGCAGGGCCTGATTTCGTATATCCGTACGGACTCCGTACGCGTATCCGAAGAGGCGATCGCCGACGTGCGCGGGGTGATCGCAGGGCGCTGGGGAGAGACATACCTGCCGGAGAAGCCGAACGTCTACAAGGGCCGCTCGAATGCGCAGGACGCGCACGAGGCCATCCGCCCCACGTCGGTCGGCCGGAGCCCCGAATCCGTAAAGGCCTCGCTTTCAAAGGATCAGTTCAACCTCTATAAGCTCGTTTACCTGCGCTTCGTGGCCAGCCAGATGGCGCCCGCCGTCTTTGAAACGCTGACCATGGAGATTGAGGGAGACGGCGTAGGGCTGCGCTTTTATGGAGAGCACCTCAAATTCGCGGGCTTTACCGCCGTATACGAGGAGAGCTCGGACGAGGCGCAGGAAGCGGTAGACAACACGCAGCTCACGGCGGAGGCGGGCGACAAGGTCGACGTCCTGGAGACGGACGCGGCGCAGCACTTTACGCAGCCGCCCGCACGCTATACCGAGGCTTCGCTCGTGCGCGCGCTCGAAGAAAAGGGCATTGGCCGCCCCTCCACCTATGCGCCGACGATCTCCACCATCATCGCGCGCGGCTACGTGTTGCGCGAAAAGAAACGCCTGTATCCGACGGAGCTGGGCAGCCTCGTCACCGAGATGATGAAGGAGTACTTTAGGGACATCGTGGACATACAGTTCACCGCCGGCATGGAAGAGCAGCTCGACGAGGTCGAAGAGGGCGAAATGCCCTGGAAGGAAGTCATCGAGCGCTTCTACGGGCCGTTTGAAAAGACGCTTCATAACGCCGAGCAAAAGGTCGAAAAGGTCAAGATCAAGGATGAGGTTTCCGACGTCGTCTGCGACAAATGCGGCGCGATGATGGTCTACAAGCTGGGGCGTTACGGCAAGTTCCTCGCTTGCCCCAACTTCCCGGAGTGCCGCAACACCAAGGCGCTGCAGGTGGAAATCGAAGCGCCTTGCCCCAAGTGCGGCGCGAAGCTGCTGGAGAAGACATCCCGGCGCGGGCGCAAGTTCTACGGCTGCGAGCGCTACCCGGAGTGCGATTTCGTCTCGTGGGATATGCCCGTGAAGGACAAATGCCCGGTCTGCGGCAGCTACATGACGCTCAAGCGCGGGCGAAAGGGCGAGGTCTGGCATATCTGCGCGAGTGAGACGTGCCGCCACCGCGTCGAGGTGCAGTCGCCCGACGAGGGGCAGGAGACGGACGAATGAGGGTGACGGTCGTAGGCGCGGGCCTGGCGGGCTGCGAGGCGGCCTGGCAGCTGCAAAAGCGGGGCGTGCGCGTCACCCTGGTGGAGATGAAGCCCGAGAAGTATACGCCCGCCCACCACGCGGCGGGCTTTGCCGAGCTGGTCTGTTCCAACTCCCTGCGCGGCGACGCATTGACGAACGCGGTGGGCCTGCTCAAGGAGGAGCTGCGCCAGCTGGATTCGCTCATCCTGCGGGCGGCGGAGGCGTCGCGCGTGCCCGCGGGCGGCGCGCTCGCGGTCGACCGCGAGGCGTTCTCCGCGCATGTGACGAAGGCGCTTTCGCAGAGCCCAAACGTCGAGGTCGTCTGCCGCGAGGTCACGGAGATTCCGCAGGCGCCCTGTATCATCGCGACGGGGCCGCTGACGTCGGACGCGCTCGCGGAGCGGATCGCAGAGCTGCCGGGGCTTGGCACGCTCCACTTTTTCGACGCGGCCGCGCCCATCGTGACGCTCGAATCGCTCGATATGGACAAGATCTACCGTGCGAGCCGCTACGGGCGCGGGGACGACTACCTCAACTGCCCCATGACGCGGGCGGAGTACGACGCGTTTTACGAGGCGCTGATCGCGGCCGAGGGCGCGAGCGTGCACGGCTTTGACGATACGAAGGTCTTTGAAGGCTGCATGCCCATCGAGACCATGGCCCGGCGCGGGCGCATGGTGATGGCCTTCGGCCCTATGAAGCCCGTGGGCCTGCCCGACCCGCGCACGGGCCGCGAGCCCTTTGCCGTCGTGCAGCTGCGCCAGGACGACGCGGCGGCGACGCTGTACAACATCGTCGGCTTTCAAACGCGCCTCAAGTGGGGCGAGCAACGGCGCGTCTTTTCGCTGATCCCCGGCCTTGAACGCGCGCAATACGCGCGCTACGGCGTGATGCACCGCAACACGTTCCTCCATTCGCCGGGCTTTCTCAGCGAGGATTTTGAGGTGATCGGCCGTCCCGGCCTTTACTTCGCCGGGCAGATGACGGGCGTGGAGGGCTATGTGGAAAGCGCGGCCTCCGGCTTTGTCGCGGGCCTATCCTTGGCCAGAAAGCTGCTGGGGCTCTCCCCGGTCGACTTTACGCGCCGCACGGCGATCGGGGCGCTTTCGCATTACATCGCGCATGCGGGCGGCGACTTTCAGCCGATGAACGTCAATTTCGGCCTCATCGATCCGCTGGAAAGGCGCGTACGGGGCAAACAGGAGCGCTACGCCCAGGTGGCCCAGCGCGCGATGGACGTGATCGAAGCGATCCGCTCCAACCCGCTGCAAGCGGACTTTTACGGGGCTTAAGGTTTGAAAAACACGCCGGTCAGCGCAAAGTCCATTGTGCTGGGCGGCGCGTTGCGCTATAATAAAAAGCGCGCGGCAAAGGCCGCGGCAGGAGGTTAACAAATTGACTGAGATGAGAGGCACCACCATCTGCGCCGTAAAGAAGGACGGCCATATCGCGATCGCAGGCGACGGCCAGGTGACGATGGGGGAACATACGATATTCAAGGCGACGGCGCATAAGGTGCGCCGCATCTTCGGCGGCAAGGTCGTCACGGGCTTTGCCGGCTCTGTGGCCGATGCGTTCTCGCTTTGCGAGCGCTTTGAGGAGAAGCTGACGCAGTTCGGCGGCAATCTCGAGCGCGCGGCGGTCGAGCTGGCCCAGGAATGGCGAAGCGACAAGGCGATGCGCAAGCTGGACGCGATGCTGATCGTTGCGGGCGGGGACGACCTGATGATCGTCTCCGGCACGGGCGAGGTGATCGTGCCCGACGACGGCGTGGCGGCGGTCGGCTCAGGCGGAAACTACGCCATGGCCGCTGCGCGTGCGCTGAGCGAGAACACGGAGCTTTCCGCGCACGACATCGCGGAAAAGGCGCTGCACATCGCGGCGGATATCTGCGTGTACACGAACCATAATGTGATCGTGGAGGATGTGTAAGCTATGCAATTGACACCTAAGGAGATCGTGCGCGAGCTCGATCGATTCATCATCGGCCAGGACGAGGCCAAGCGTGCGGTAGCGGTCGCGCTGCGCAACCGCTACCGCCGCGCGCAGCTGCCGGAAGCGATGCGCGAAGAGGTGACGCCCAAAAACATCCTGATGGTCGGACCGACGGGCGTAGGCAAGACCGAGATCGCCCGCCGACTCGCCCGCCTGGTGGACGCGCCCTTTGTCAAGGTAGAGGCGACGAAGTTCACCGAGGTCGGATATGTCGGGCGCGACGTGGAATCCATCGTGCGCGACCTGGTAGAGGCCTCGATCCGGATCGTGAAGGAGCAGGCCTCGGAAAAGGTGAAGACGCGTGCGACCGTGATGGCGGAGGACCGCATCCTGAGCATGATTCTGCACCCCAAGAAAAAGCCCGCCAACCCCATCGACCTGCTGCTGGGCAACAAGCCCAAGGAGCCGGAGGTGCCGCCGGAGGAGCAGCAGCGCATCGCGACGCAGCGGGACGACCTGCGCGCGCAGCTCATGCGCGGCGAGCTGGAAAATTTGGAAATCGAGGTAGAGGTCGAGGATGCGCCGCAAAACGTCGAGATCAACGGCGCGAGCGTCAATATCGGCGACATGATGGGCGGTTTTATGCCCAAAAAGATGAAGATGCGCCGGATGAAGGTTTCGGAAGCCCGCCGCATCCTGACCGCCGAGGAGGAGCAAAAACTCATCGACATGGACTCCGTGACCGAGGAGGCCCTGCGCCGTGCGGAGCAGGACGGTATCGTCTTCATCGACGAGATCGACAAGATCGCGGGCCGGTCCGCGGGCGGTCACGGGCCCGACGTATCCCGCGAAGGCGTGCAGCGCGACATCCTCCCCATCGTCGAGGGATCGACCGTCAACACGAAGTATGGCCCCGTGAAGACAGATTTCATGCTCTTCATCGCGGCGGGCGCGTTCCACGTGGCGAAGGTGACCGATTTGATCCCCGAGCTGCAGGGGCGCTTCCCCGTGCGGGTGACGCTCAGCTCGCTCTCTCAGGACGACATGAAGCGCATCCTCACGCAGACGGACAACGCGCTTACAAAGCAGTATGAGGCGCTGCTCGCAGTCGACCACGTGCACCTGCACTTTGACGAGAGCGCTTTGGACGCGCTGGCGCTGGCCGCTTACGTGGCCAACGAGACGAACGAGGACATCGGCGCGCGCAGGCTGCATACGATCTTCGAGCAGCTGCTGGAGGATATCTCCTTCAACGCGGGCGGGGACATGCCCGACGTCGACGTCCAAATCAACGGAGACTACGTGCGCGAGCACCTGGGCGAGGCCGCCAAGGCGCAGGACTTGAAGCGGTACATCCTGTAAGCGCTGCTGGTTATCCCCATAAAGGACGGTATGGCCGAAAGACCGTACCGTCTTTACATCGGATCGAGGATGAGGAGAGGAATATGGACGAAGCGCTCAGGACGCACTTTTTGAAAGCTTATGCAGTCGTTGAGGCCCAGCCGATCCTCAAAGGCTGGTCGAGCGACGAGAAGTATCGAGGCAGACGCGCCGACGGCACGCATGTTTTGCTCAGGATTTCGGACGGCGGTCAATATGAGGCGAAAAGGCAAGAATTTGAGCGGATGCGGCAGGTAGGCGCTCTAGGCATTCCGATGTGCCGGCCAATCGCTTTTGGGCGCTGCGGCGGCGCGGTGTACTCCGTACAGAGCTGGATCGACGGGGAAGATGCGGAAGAGACGCTTCCCCTCGTGCCGGAGACGGCGCAGGATGCGTATGGGCTGCAGGCGGGCCGGATATTGAGAAAGATCCACACGATCCCCGCGCCGCCAGAGCAGCCCGCGTGGAGCGATCGCTTTAACCAAAAGATCGACCGCAAGATCGAGGGCTACCGGGCCTGCGGCCTGCGCTTTGAAGGCGGCGAACAGATGATAGAGTACATCGAGGCCAACCGGTCTTTGCTGGCGGGCAGGCCGCAAAGCTTTCAGCATGGGGACTACCATATCGGCAATATGATGATCGACCGGCAGGGACGCCTTCAGATCATCGACTTCAACCGCTTCGATTTCGGCGACCCGTGGGAGGAATTCAACCGCATCGTCTGGTGCGCGCAAAAGAGCCCGCGCTTCGCTAGCGGCATGGTGAAGGGGTACTTTGACGGCGACCCTCCGGCGCTGTTTTGGCGGCTGCTCGCGCTGTACATCGCCAGCAACACGCTCTCCTCCGTCTACTGGGCGATCCCCTTTGGGCAGGGCGAGGTGGACACGATGCTCGCGCAGGCGCGGGACGTGCTGGGGTGGTACGACCAGATGCGGCGCGTCGTTCCCACCTGGTATAGGGGCGATCGGCAGCTGCAATATGTGGACGCCGAAGATGGAGATTGACGCTTGACAGCGCCGCCGCGGTGGTGTACAATAAGTGCCAATCCGATATTGTAAAGGCGATGAAGGAGAAAAGGCGCGGCGGGATCGCTCCAGAGAGCCGGCGGGGCTGCGAGCCGGTGCGAAAGCTGCGCGTATAACTCACTCCCAAGCTGCCCGCGTGAACAAAGTAAGGCGGGACGAATGGCCGCGTGAAGGCGACGAGGGTTTTACCAACCGGGCTTTGCCCGCGCGATGAACCGAATCAGGGTGGTACCGTAAGCGATGATGATCCTTGCCCCTGCGCATGCAGGAGCAGGGATTTTTTATTGACTACAGGCGAGAGAAATGGAGGCGTTTTTTATGGGTATGACGATGACGCAGAAAATCCTGGCGCGCGCCGCGGGCGTGGAAAGCTGTAAGGCGGGCGAGCTGCTGATGTGCAAGCTCGACTTGGTGCTCGGCAACGACATCACCGCGCCGGTGGCGATCAATGAATTTTACAAAATGGGGGCGAAGCGCGTATTCGACCCCGCAAAGATCGCGCTGGTGCCGGATCACTTTGCGCCGAACAAGGACATCAAGTCCGCCCAGATGGCCAAGGACATGCGCGCGTTCGCGCGCGAGCAGGAGATCGTCCACTACTTTGAGGTCGGAAAGGCCGGCATCGAGCACGCGCTGCTGCCCGAGCAGGGCCTGTGCGCCCCCGGCGAGGTCATCATCGGCGCGGACAGCCATACCTGCACCTACGGCGCGCTGAACTGCATGTCCACGGGCGTTGGCTCTACCGATATGGCGGCGGGCATGGCGACCGGCGAGGCCTGGTTCAAGGTGCCGGAGGCTGTGAAGGTGACGCTGACCGGTAAGCTGAACCCCTACGTCAGCGGCAAGGACGTCATCCTCTACCTGATCGGCAAGATCGGCGTGGACGGCGCGCGCTACATGTCGCTGGAGTTTGGCGGCGAGGGCGTCGGGGAGATTTCGATGGACGGACGGCTCACCATCGCCAATATGGCCATCGAGGCGGGGGCGAAGAACGGCATCTTCCCCGTGGACGAGGTGACGCGCGCCTACCTGGAGGGGCGCGTGACGCGCGCGTGGCAGGCCGTAGAGCCGGATGCCGACGCGGCGTACGCCAGGGAAGTCGTCATCGACCTGGCCCAGGTGCCGCTGACGGTATCCCTGCCGCACCTGCCCTCCAACACGCGGCCAGCCGCGGAATGCGCGGACATGATGATCGACCAGGCCGTCATAGGCTCTTGCACCAATGGGCGCATCGAGGATCTGCGCGTCGCCGCCTCGATCCTCAAAGGCCGCCAGGTTTCCGATCGCGTGCGCTGCATCGTCATCCCCGGCACACAGCAGGTGGTGAAGGCGGCCATCCGGGAAGGGCTCGTCGACATTTTCGTGGATGCGGGCGCGATCTTTACCATGCCGACCTGCGGCCCGTGCCTGGGCGGGCATTGCGGCGTGCTCGCAGACGGCGAGCGCTGCGTCTCCACGACCAACCGCAACTTCGTAGGCCGCATGGGCCACACGGGCAGCGAGGTCATCCTCGCGTCGCCTGCGGTCGCCGCCGCGTCGGCTATCCTGGGCCATGTGGCCACGCCGGATGACGTAAAAGTGAATTGAGGAGGATGCCGGATATGAAAATGCAATCGGCTGTTATCAAATATGGCGATCACGTCGATACGGACGTCATCATCCCCGCGCGTTACCTGAACACGACCGACCCTGCCGAGCTGGCCAGGCACTGCATGGAGGACATCGACGCGGACTTCCACGAAAAGGCAAAGGCGCGGCGGATCATGGTCGCAGGTCGCAATTTCGGATGCGGCTCCTCGCGCGAGCACGCGCCGCTGGCTATCAAGGCCGCAGGCATTCAGTGCGTCGTCGCGGACTCCTTCGCCCGCATCTTCTACCGCAATGCGATCAATATCGGCCTACCGATCGTCGAGTGCCCGCAGGCCGCGGCGGCCATCGCGGATGGCGGCGAGGTCAGCGTCGATCTGGACACGGGCGTGATCACCGACGTCGCGAGCGGCGCGTCGTTCACCGCCGCGCCCTTCCCGCCCTTTATGCAGGGTATTATCGAAGCGGGCGGGCTCGTTCCGTTCGTGCGCAGCCGTTTGGAGGAGAAATAAGATGCAGGCGAAGATCGTATTGCTCGAAGGCGACGGCATCGGCCCGGAAATCGTAGCGCAGGCCGTCGACGTCCTCAAGGCCGTCGCGGCGAAGTATCACCATGCATTCGTATTCAATCCGCAGCTGATCGGCGGCGCGTCGATCGACGCGAGCGGCGTACCGCTCACCGACGAGGCCCTCGCTTCGTGCAACGCGGCGGATGCCGTGCTCATGGGGGCGGTGGGCGGACCGAAGTGGGACGGGGTAGAACCCGCCCGCAGGCCGGAGAAGGGGTTGCTCGCGCTGCGCAAGGGCATGGGCGTTTTCGCAAACCTGCGCCCGTGCACGATCCACCGCCAGCTCGCGGGGGCCTGCCCGCTGCGGCCGGATATCATCGAAAAGCCGATCGATATCCTGATGCTGCGCGAGCTGACGGGCGATATCTACTTCGGCAAACGCTGGCGTTCGGACGATCGGGCGGCCGCGACCGACGAGATGGCATATACGAAGGAAGAGGTCGAACGCCTGGCGCGCATCGGCTTTGAAAACGCGATGAAGCGCAGGAAGCGCCTGTGCAGCGTAGACAAGGCGAACGTGCTCGAATGCTCGCGTCTGTGGCGCGAGAGCGTGCAGGAGCTGGCGGGGGAATACCCCGAGGTAGAGGTGACCTACATGTACGTGGACAACGCGGCGATGCAGCTGATCCTGAATCCCGCGCAGTTCGACGTGATGATTACGGGCAACCTCTTTGGCGATATCCTTTCAGACGAGAGCGCCGCCATCGCGGGAAGCCTGGGCATGATGCCCTCCGCGAGCCTCGGCTTGGGCACGCGGGGGCTGTACGAGCCCATCCACGGCTCTGCGCCGGATATCGCGGGCAGGGATATCGCCAATCCGCTGGGTACGATCCTTTCCGCGGCGATGCTGCTGCGCCACTCCCTGGGGCTGGAAGCGGAGGCCGCGGCCGTAGAGGCCGCGGTCGATCGGGTGCTCGACGCGGGCTACCGCACCGGCGACATCTGGTCCGCAGGCTGCGAGAAGGTCGGCTGCGTCCGCATGGGCGAGTTGGTCGCGCAAGCGCTATAAACATAACTTATGGCGGGGCCCGCAAACGGATTTTGTGAATGAAGAGATGTAGCGTGATGGCGTAAACTGTCACGCTGCTTTTCTCTTAGGACGACATCGAAATTTTGAAAGGAAAATGCAAGTGACTGAAAGGCCAGCCTTAGATAAGCGTTTAGATGGCAAAACATTTCGTGATTTTTATTATCTGAAAGAGGAATTAATAGACTTTTGTAGAAAAAACGGATTACCTACCACTGGTGGTAAACTGGAAATAGCGAATAGGGTTGCTTATTTTCTCGATACGGGCAGGATATTATCTGCCTCAGCAACCAAGAAAAAGGTTCCAATCATAGGTCCCATTCACGAAGATTCTGAAATTGAAGCTGATTTTGTCTGTTCTGAACGTCATAGAGCCTTTTTCAAAGAGCGTATTGGAAACAGTTTTTCTTTTAATGTGGCTTTTCAAAAATGGCTTAAAAGTAATACCGGAAAGACCTACAAAGATGCACTTGGCGCTTATTACCAGATTCTTGAAGATAAGAGAAAAGGAAAATCTCAAATCGACAAACAGTTTGAGTATAACACCTATATCCGAGCCTTCTTTGCCGATAATCAGGGGAAATCTTTAAAGGAAGCAATTCAGTGTTGGGATTACAAAAAACGAATACAGGGACATAATCGTTATGAACGGTCAGACCTTGTAGCCCTAGAATTGTCATTATCCCCAATGGCGCGAAAGGATTTATAAGCTGATATGTGATCTCGTCAGACTGTAAATTATGGAAGGAAAATGAATGATGCGATTGTTATTGCTTTACGGTGTTAATTGTACAACACACATATGGGATTATATAAATCCTTATTTAAAAAGCTTTGAAATGGATTATGTGGAGTACCCACACGACGTGATACTTTGATGTTTATCCATGACGCCTGCCATATGATCATGGTCGAGAATCCTAAGCAATTATCAGAAACGATTAAAGACATACTACTTTGTTAAGGCGATAGATCGGCTCATCCATGGGGCTACAGCCCATGTCGATCATGGCTCCTCCGCCAAGTGCAGCGGAGTAAATCCGCAACTTTTTAAGGGAATTATCAAAATGCATGGGCATTTTTGTCGATCCGATGTATAATGAGTGAAATTGGGAAAAGCGCATACGCACCGATAAGGGCAGGAGGGAACGACCATGGATTTACAAAAATTTGGGCAGAGCGTTCGGCTCGCCGTGTTGGGGCTGGGCAATAGGGGGCTATCCCAGCTTGACGTCTTGCTCGATATGCCGGACGTCGAAATCACGTCCGTGTGCGACCGGTACCAGGACCGCGTCGTGCGGGCACAAGAACTGATTAGTGTAAAGCGCGGTCAAAAGCCCTTTGGCACGACCCAGCCGCAGGCGTGCATAGATCGGTCCGACGTGGATGCGGCCGTCGTCATGACGGGGTGGGAGACGCATATCCAACTGGCGGTGCTCGCGATGAACTGCGGCAAACGCGTGGCGATGGAGGTGGGCGGCGCCGCGTCGATCGACGAATGCTGGCAGCTCGTGCGCACGAGCGAACAGACCGGCATACCCGTCATGCTGCTCGAAAACTGCTGCTATGGCGAAGCGGAGCTTACGCTCTTGAACATGGTCCGAAAGGGCGTGTTCGGCGAGCTGGTGCACTGTGCGGGCGCGTACGCCCATGACCTGCGCGACGAGATCGGCAACGGAGATATTACGCGCCACTACCGGCAGGATCACTTCCTGCATCGCAACGCAGAGCTCTATCCGACGCACGAGCTCGGCCCGATCGCCAATTATCTGGATATCAACCGCGGCAACCGAATGCTGATGCTGACCAGCATGGCCAGCAAGGCGGCGGGCATGAGGGCCTGGCTTGCGGAGCACCGCGCTGGGGAGCCGCTCGCTCAGGCGCAATTTTGCGAGGGCGATGTCGTGACGACGATGATCCGCTGCGCGGGCGGCGAGAGCATTTTGCTCACGCACGACTGCACCCTGCCGAGACCCTACTCGCGTGGCGGCGTGATCCGCGGTACGAAGGGCATGTGGAGCGAGGACGGCCGCGCAATCTTCCTGGAAGGCTTGACGCCCGTGGACCCGAAAGACTGGGCGCACCATGCGGAGAGCGACCAGAAGTACATGGAGGCGTATCGCCATCCGCTGTGGCGCGATTACCGCGATTTTGGCGTGCGCGGCAACCACGACGGCATGGATTACCTCGTGCTGCGCGCGTTTATCCAAAGCGTTCAGGATCAAACAGAGCCGCCGATCGACGTCTACGACGCCGCGGCCTGGATGAGCATCACCGCGCTGACGGAGCAGTCCATCGCCATGGGCAGCCAGCCGGTGGCCATTCCCGACTTCACGGAAGGGAAATGGTGCGTGCCGCGCCCAAACCCCGCGCGGGCGGACTTTACGCTCAATCGCTAAACAGAAAAGACCTCTGCCGCCGGAATCGCTGTTCCGAGCGGCAGAGGTTTTCTTATGCTACCTTTAGTTTTTCGATCGATGCGTCTAGCCGGCGGAGCGTTTCGTCCTTGCCCAACAAATAGGCCATTTCAAAGGCGCCGCCGGGAGTGGACTCGCGGCCCGTGATCGCGATGCGCAGCGGCCAGAGCACCTGGCCGTTCTTCATGCCGCTTTCGGGGATGGCGGCCATCACCGCGTCGTGCAGGGCGGCTTCCGTCCAGTCTTCGACGCCCGCAAGCACGGGCCGGCATAGCGCCAAGGCATTTGCAGCGACGTCCGCGTTCGTCTTCATCTTCTTGTGCGTATACAGCGCGACGTCGTACTCAGGCATCGCGGCGAGGAAGTCGACCATATCCGGCAGACGATTCAGCACCTCCGTACGGCCCTGTAGCAGCTGCGCGAGGCGGCGCAGGTCAAACTTTTCGGGGTTCAACGCCTTTGAAAGCCAGGGCAGCGCGAGCTCGTAGTAGGTTTCGAAGGGAAGCTTGCGCATGTACTCGGCGTTGAACCACGTGAGCTTATTCATATCGAAGATCGAGGGGCTCTTGTTGAGGCCGTGCTCGTCAAAGGCTCCGACCAGCTCGTCGAGCGTGAAAAACTCGTTGTCCGTGTCCTTGGGGCTCCAGCCGAGCAGGGCGATGAAGTTGACGATCGCATCCTTCAGATAGCCCATGGCGAGCAGGTCCTCGAACGAGGGGTCGCCGTAACGCTTGGAGAGCTTGCGCGAGGCGTCCTTCATGACCACGGGCAGATGCACGTAAATGGGCGGCGTCCAGCCGAAAGCCTCGTAGAGCAGGTTGTACTTGGGTGCGGAGGAGAGATATTCCGTGCCGCGCATCACGTGCGTGATGCGCATCAGGTGATCGTCCACGACGTTGGCGAAGTTGTAGGTCGGCAGGCCGTCCGCCTTGATGAGCACGTTGTCGTCCAGCGTGTCGCAATCGACCTCCACATGGCCGTAGAGGATGTCGTCGAAGGCGGCTTTGCCGGTCGTGGGCACGTTCTGACGAATGACGTAGGGCTCGCCCGCCGCGATGCGGCGCTTGGCCTCCGCCAGCGGGATGTGCATGCAGCGCTTATCGTATTTATAGGCCTCGCCCTTGGCCTCCGCTTCCTTGCGGGCTAGGTCGATATCCGCCTTAGTGCAAAAGCACGGGTACGCGCCGCCCTTTTCGACCAGCTCCCAGGCGTATTGGGGGTAGAGGTCGCGCCGCTGGGTTTGGATGTAAGGGCCATAATCTCCCCCGACATCCGGGCCCTCGTCGTATTCAAGGCCCGCCGCACGCAGAGATTTATAGATCAGGTCGACCGCACCGGGCACCTCGCGCTCCTGGTCCGTATCCTCGATGCGCAGGATGAACTTGCCGCCGTACTTTTTGGCGAACAGATAGGTGTACAGCGCCGTGCGCAGGCCGCCCAGGTGCAGATAGCCTGTAGGGCTGGGCGCAAAACGTGTTCTGACTTCCATTTGTATTCCCCCAAATTATTTCGTGATCTTAAAGCTGTCTTTCAGGCCGACGACGCGGTTAAAGACGGGCATATCCGCGGTGGAATCCCGGTCCTTGCAGAAATAGCCCACGCGCAGGAACTGGAACGTATCGAGCACCTGCGCCTTCTCCAGCTCCGGCTCCATGTAGCCGTGCAACACCTGCAGGGATTCAGGGTTGAGACGGGAGATAAAGTCCTTTTTATCGACAGCCGTATCCTCCGTACCCTCGGCATCCTCGCCGATGCCCTCTTCGCTTCGCAGCAGCGTGTCGTAAAGGCGGGCCTCAAAGGGCACGGCCTGCGCCGCGCTGCCCCAGTGCAGCGTGCCCTTGACCTTGCGGTTCGCGCCCTCGCAGCCGGAGCGGCTATCCAGGTCGACGGTGCAGTGCACGCAGGCGACGTTGCCCCCCGCATCCTTTTCAAAGGACTCACATTTGACGATGTACGCGCCCTTGAGACGAACCTCGCCGCCAGGGAACATGCGGAAGAACTTACGGGGAGGATTCTCCATGAAGTCTTCCTGCTCGATGTACAGCTCGCGCGTAAAGTTCACCATGTGCGTGCCCATCTCGGGATGCTGCGGATGGTTTTCCATGGGCAGCGCGTCGACCTTGTCCTCAGGCCAATTGTCCAACACGACCTTGAGCGGACGCACGACGGCCATCGCCCGGCGCGCATGCTCGTTCAAATCCTCGCGTACGCAGTGCTCGAGCAGCGCGAGGTCGACGGTCGAATCCGCCTTGCTTACGCCCACGCGATCGATAAAGTCGCGCACAGCGGCGCCGGTGTATCCGCGGCGACGCATCGCGTGCAGCGTCGGCATGCGCGGGTCGTCCCAGCCGGAGACGTAGCCCTCTTCGACCAGCTTTCGCAGATAACGCTTGCTCATGACGGTGTCCGTCAGGTTCAGGCGCGCAAACTCGATCTGGCGAGGCGGGTTTTGAAAGCCGCAAACCTGCACAACCCAGTCATAGAGCGGGCGGTGGATTTCATATTCGAGCGAGCAGAGCGAGTGGGTGATACCCTCCAGCGCGTCGCCGATCGGGTGGGCGAAGTCGTACATCGGGTAGATGCACCAGTCGTTGCCCGTGCGGTGATGCTTTTTATATAAGATGCGGTAGAGCGTCGGGTCGCGCATGATGACGTTGGGAGAGGCCATGTCGATCTTGGCGCGCAGCACGCGGGACCCCTCGGGGAACTCGCCCGCCTTCATGCGCAGAAACAGATCCATATTCTCCTCTACGCTGCGGTCGCGGTAGGGGGAGTTCTTGCCCGGCTCGGTCAGCGTGCCGCGATAGGCGCGCATCTCCTCCTGCGAGAGGTCGTCCACATAGGCGATGCCGCGGCGGACGAGGTCGAGCGCGAACTCGTAAATCTGCGGGTATTGCTCAGAGGCGTAGTGCAGCTCGTCCCACGCAAAGCCGAGCCAATGGATGTCGTCCATGATGGCGTCGACGTATTCGACGTCCTCTTTGGTGGGGTTGGTGTCGTCGAAGCGCAGGTTGCATTTGCCGCCCAAGCGCTCGGCCGTAACGAAATTGACGCACAGCGCCTTTACGTGGCCGATGTGCAGGTAACCGTTCGGCTCGGGCGGAAAGCGCGTCTTCACGCGGCCGTCGTTCTTTCCGGCGGCGAGATCCTCTTCGATAAAATCCCAGATAAAATTGGAGCGTTCCTTTGCTTCTTCCGGCATGGGGGTTCCTCCTCTAAACCGCGCCGTGCGCGGCATTTGACTAAAATAATACATTATTATAACCCGACCGGATGATGAAAGCAAGGCAAACGCATAAAAAGGCAGGAAAATGCGGCGAAATAACGGAATCGGCTTAGAAAAGTGCACCCAAAATTAGTTCTGTGTCATAGAACGCACATGGAAACGCTGATATAATAAGCAAAAAGGACGAAAAGAAGAGGATCCCATGAAGACGATGGTTGGGCTACGAAAGCGTAGAAGGCTTTTTCTCAAACGGTTTTGCATGCAGTGGGAGTTGCAGGCAATGGCCATCCCGGCGATGCTGTTCTTGTTGGTTTTTTGTTATGTGCCGATCTTCGGCAATGTCATCGCATTTCAAGATTATAAGATTCTCAAGGGCGTTATGGGCAGCGAGTGGGTTGGCTTGAAACACTTTCGCGAGTTTTGGACGGACGATACCTTTTGGATGTCGCTTAAAAATACGCTCGGCATGAGCGGCTACAAATTTTTGTTTACCTATTTTGCGCCGGTGGTCTTTGCCATTTTGCTTAACGAGCTGCCGCATCCACGGCTCAAGAAAATGACGCAAACGGCCAGTTATCTGCCGCACTTTCTCTCCTATGTGATCGTCGCTTCCATGGCGTTAATCTTATTAGGACCTTCCGGCGTGGTCAATCGAGAGCTGGCGATGCGCGGATGGGAGCGGATTGGTTTTTTGGACAACCCCGGCATGTTCTGGAGCGTTGCGGTGGGCTTGGATCTATGGAAGGAGACGGGCTGGAATGCCATCATCTATCTTGCGGCGATCTCTGGCATCAATCCGGAGTTGTACGAAGCGGCGACCATTGACGGCGCTTCGAGATTGCAGCGCATCTTACACATAACGTGTCCCTCGATAGCCTGGACGATGCTGATGCTTTTCATCCTGAACTTCGGCGGACTCTTATCCGGCGGACCGGTCGGTTCCAACTTCGATCAGTCCTATATGCTCGGCAACGGCTTTAACCATGAGACGAGCTATGTGCTCAACCATTATGTCCTCGATATGGGCATGAGCCTCATGCGGTTTTCCTTCTCTACTGCGATCAACATGTTTCAGTCTTTGATCTCGGTCGTGCTGCTGGTGAGCGCCAATACCGTCGTAGGCAAGTTAACCGACGCGAGCCTGTTTTAGGGAGGGCGCATGATGAAAAAGAAGAATGCCATTCATAAAAGCGCCGAGGATCGAACGATTAACGCGCTTGCGCTGATCGTATGCGCTGTGGTGACCCTCGTGTCGCTCTACCCGATCTACTATTGCCTGATCAACTCGTTTAACGACGGTAAAGATGCCATGAAGGGCGGTATCTATCTGTGGCCGCGCGTTTTTTCGCTAGAGAACTACAAGACGGTCTTTCGAGAGGATTCGTTGCTTCGGGCCTTTTTGATGACGGTGGCGAGGACCGTTATCGGATCGGCGCTGCATGTGTTGTTTACGGCGATGACCGCTTATGCGCTCTCGCGGCGCGAGTTGATGCTGCGTAAGCTTTACGTCGGTCTGGGCATCATTACGATGTACGTCGGAGGCGGCATCATCCCAACCTACCTGCTGTATAGGAACCTTAAACTGATCAATACCTTCTGGGTCTATGTCATTCCGGGCATGTTTTCGTTTTACAATATGATCTTGATGATGTCATTTTTCAGACAGCTCCCGGAGTCGTTGGTGGAATCGGCGCGCATCGACGGTGCGTCGCACTTTACGGTCTTTCGCAAGGTGATCCTGCCGCTCTCTCCGCCCATCATCGCGACCGTGGCCCTGTTTATCGGCGTAAACTACTGGAACGACTGGTATGCGCCGGCCTATTACATCCTGGATGAGGAGCTCATGACCATGCCGGCGACGCTGCTTCGGCTGATGAACGAGGCGGAGGCGCAGCAAAAGCTCGCGCGGCTATACAGCCAATTACAGGTACGCCCTTCCGTTACGCTCGAATCGGTACGCTATGCAACGTTGATCGTATCGGTGATGCCCATCACCCTTCTGTATCCCTTTTTACAGCGTTACTTTATCAAGGGAATGATGATCGGCTCGATTAAGGAATGAGCCTTTGACTGCGTCTTGCGGGCGGAAGGATGCCCGTAAAAAGATAGAACGAGGAGGAAGAAACCCATGAGGAAACTGCTTGCCTTGGTACTGGCGCTTGCGATGACGGCTTCAATGGCAACCATCGCATGCGCGGAGGTGACGGACGAATGGCTCGAGAACAAGTATCCCAAGAGCTGGGAGGCAGACACGTCGACCGCTGAACTGGAGATGTTCGTCAACTATTCCTGGTATGGAAGCTCATGGAACGACGATGCGGCCCGCCGCGTGACGGATGAAACGGGCGTTACGCTCAAGATCAGCAAGCCCGTCGCGGACGACAACCAGAAGCTCATGCTGATGATCGCCTCGGGCGACATCCCGGACTTTATCTGCATGGACATGAACTGTCCCCTTTACGACACGCTGATCGAATCCGGCCTGGTGATCGACCTGGAGACGCTGACGGAACAGTATGCGCCTGAGCTGCGTTTAAACGCCGACGCGGAGGTATTCACCAACTACCGCTGGCAGGACGCAAAGACGTACGCCTTTACGACCTCCATCGAAGGGGCGAAGTATCAACAGTGGGCAAAGGAATACAACGCGCTCGTCGGCTCGAATCAACCGGTCTGGACGATTCGCAAGGATTACTACGAGGAAATCGGACGCCCCGACATGACCACGCCGGACGCCTTCATCGCCGCGCTGGAGGAGATCAAGGCGCTGCATCCGGAAAAGATCGGCTTCTACGCGGGCGACTGCGGACTCTCCAGTAGCCTGAGCGAATCCCTTAGCGTCACGGGCTATCAGTTTGGCATACCCAGCTATGTGGAAAATGAGGATGGGACGACGCTTTCACACAAGCTGCGTTCACCGCAGTTCCACGATGCGCTGATGTTCCTGCACAAGCTGGCTGCCAAGGGCCTGCTTACGCGCGACTCCTTCATCGATACCAAGGATGTGAACCAGACCAAGGTCGCCTCCGGCGATTGCGTCCTCTATACCTGGACGATCGGCGACGGCAAGAAGGTGCCGGACGATAACCCCGATACCGTCTATGAAATCCTACCGCCTTTTGAGACCTACCAGCAGACGCGCGTCGGCAACGGATGGAACGCTACCTTTGTCTCCGCAGAGCCCAAAGGCCTGGCGCGTCGCGCGCAGTTCCTCTCCTACATGTCCAGCTATGACGGGCACGCCGCGCTCTTCTGGGGCAACAAGGCTGAGAACGGCGAAACATATGGCGGCGATACGAGCAAGGGGCCGCACTATTTCCTCGAAGAGAACGGCAAGCCCACCGCGTTTGCACAGTATTATGCGGACAAGCAGGCGGACTGGGATGGCATTGAAAAGTCGAACGGGCTGAGCACCTATTGGTTTGCGGCCTCCGGCCTTTGGAACACCATTAACTTCTGGATTCCGGGCGACGAGGAATATGCGGCGTACAACGATCAATACGCGGAGCACATCGTCTATAAGCCCGAGTTTGCGAGCATCGCGCCTGCAGTCGACTCGGATGCCGGCGTCATAAAGAGCAAGCTCGATACGCTCTTTGAGACAAGCTGCGTGAAGATCGTCTTTGCGGAAACAGAGGAAGCCGCCGAGGCGGAGTATCAGGAATACATCAAGAAGGCTGAGGACCTCGGACTTGCCGCATATGAGGCTGCAATCACCGAGAAGTATCAGTCTAATCTGACAAAGATGGGTAAGTAACGATCAGCCGACTACCGTCGCCCTGGAACGTCCTCGGGGCGACGGCTTTTTTGGAGGGATAACGATGCGTTTTGTCGAAATGGAAGACGGTTTTGTGCTAAGAGGCGCCGCATACGAGGCGCGTATGATTAAAGGCTCGATGCCGGTAGCGGCCTTTTCGTTCGATGGTCGCCCCATGGCCGAACTGGCGATGGCGAGTACCCTCGACACGCAGGAAACAAAAGAGAAATTATCGCATGTACAGATCCATGCTGTGGAC
>JAEYAR010000106.1 GCA_023404715.1 Bacillota bacterium
GGACCAGACGCAGCTTGACGAAATGGAGTCCATACGCCTCAGCATGGCATGCTTCCGCAAATTCAGCGGCATCGACTGGAACTAATCCCTACGAAAGAGCCCGCGCGGTAAAATCCGCGCGGGCTCCTTATTTCTATCTTCTCAGTGGTACGCCGGCAGCCAACCCTCGTGCGCCGCGATCAAGTCGTCGCACATGGCGACGATGTCGTCGATCGACAGCTCGCTCTGGCAATGCGGGTCCATCATGGCCGCCTGATAGATGTACTCCTTCTTCAGGGTGCGGGCCGCCTCGATGGTCAGCAGCTGCACATTGATGTTGGTGCGGTTCATGGCCGCGCACTGCTCGGGCAGGTCGCCGACAAACGTGGGTACGACGCCTGTGGCATCCACCATGCACGGCACCTCGACCACCGCGTTTTGCGGCAGATTGGTGATCAGCCCCGTATTGAGCACGTTGCCGCCGATCTTGTAGGGCTTATTCGTCACCATGGCCTCCATGATGTAGCTGGCATACTCCTTCGTCCGCTCATGCGAAAGGTGCGGGTCCTGCGTCAGCTCCACGCGGCGCTTCTCCCAATCGGCGATCTGCTTTACGCAGCGGCGGGGATATTCGTCCAGCGGGATGTTGAAGCGCTCGATCAGCTCCGGATACTTGTCCTTGATGAAGAAGGGCATGTACTCCGCGTTATGCTCGGAGGACTCCGTGACATAATACCCGAAGCGCTTCATGATCTCGTAGCGCACCATGTCCGTGTGCTTCTCCGTGCGCTCGGCCGCGCGGCGCTTCACCTCGGGGTACAGGTCCTTGCCGCCTTGCGTCAGCTCCAGCAGCCAGGCCTGATGGTTGATGCCCGCGATCTTCCACTGCACCTGCTCGTCATAGGGCATGCCGAGGCCTTCGAGCAGGCCCTTGGCGCAAACCTGCACGCTGTGGCACAGGCCGACCGTCTTGATGGGCGTCAGGCGCAGCATCGCGCCGGTCAGCATTGCCATGGGGTTGGTGTAGTTGAGGAACCACGCATCCGGGCAGACCTCTTCCATATCCTTGGCAAAGTCGAGCATGACCGGAATCGTACGCAGCGAGCGGAAGATGCCGCCGATGCCCAGCGTGTCCGCGATCGTCTGACGCAGGCCGTACTTCTTGGGCACCTCAAAATCCGTCACCGTGCACGGCTCGTACAGGCCGACCTGGATCGCGTTGACCACGAAATCCGCGCAGCGCAGCGCGTCCTTGCGGTTTTCCACGCCCAGATACGTCTTGATCGTCGCTTTGCCGCCCACGTTGTTGTTGATGGAATCGAGCATGAGCTTGGATTCTTCCAAGCGCTTTGCGTCGATATCGTACAGCGCGATTTCGCTGTCGCAAAGCGCCGGGCTGAGCATGCAGTCGCCCAGCACGTTCTTGGCAAATACCGTGGAGCCCGCGCCCATAAACGTGATTTTGGCCATTTTGTTTTCCTCCTCTAAGGCAGTTTGGATACCTGCATTATAGAAAAAGAGGGGCTTGATTTCAAGGCGAATTGGTTGTACATTATTCATGGAATGTTGCATCCTGAAGGAGGGACGAACGTGTTTTACGATGCCCCCGGCGCGCCGCCCGCGCTCAGGCTGCAGGTGCGCACCTGCGGGCGCGAGGATTGCGCGCCACAGCACCGCTTCGGCCCCGCCGTACGCGAATACTTCCTATTACATATCGTCTCCGGAGGGCGCGGCGAGTTCGTCAACAGCGCCGGCCGATTTGAGATCGCCGCAGGTCAGGGCTTCCTCATCTTTCCGGGCGAAGTGACCGTCTATACCGCGGATGCGCGCGAGCCCTGGCACTATACTTGGGTCGGCTTCTCCGGCGAGGGCGCCGACGCGCTGCTGCAATCCCTCGGCGTCTCTCGCGCGCAGCCGGTAATCGATCTGGGCGATAGCCTGTCCGAGGCGCTCGCCATCCTCTATGCGCTCTACCGCGACGCCGTACAGCTGCGCATGGGGGAGCTCGCGGCGGTCGGCGGCCTTTACCGCCTGCTCGCGCTGCTGGGGCAAAACGTGCGGGCCACGCTCTCCAGCGGAACGCTTTCCGAGCAGTACTACCGCAAGGCCGTCTGGATGATGGAATCCGAGTCCGGCCATCCGCTTCGCGTACAGCAGATCGCGGACGCGATCGGCCTGAGCCGCTCGCAGCTCTTTCGCGTATTCAAGCAGGTCTGCGGCCGCTCCCCGCAGGAGGTGCTGCTGCAAAAGCGCCTGGACCAGGCGCGCCGCCTGCTGGAGGAGACGGCGCTGCCCCTATCTGCCGTCGCTGAAGCCGCGGGGTTTTCCAGCTCGGTACATCTATGCGATGCGCTGCGTGCCGCGGGACTTCCGCCCCCAGGCGTGATACGCCGCAGGCGCACGCAGGGGGCCTCGCGCATAAAATACGAATGACCATCGCTTTTTTCCCGTCTTTTTTGCGCGCCGCGATTGACTTGTCCCTCGCATTATGGTACGCTAATGGGAAACATTTGGGCGTTTGACTCTAAAATCAGGGGATGATACCATGATCATCGACTTTCTCGTGCGGCGTTTCGTGCCCAATAGCCAGGCGACGCAGGATCCCAAGGTGCGCGCGCGTTTTGGCACGCTTTCCGGCGTCGTCGGCATCCTGCTCAACTTATGCCTGTTCGCGGTCAAGTTCCTGGCCGGCGTCATCACCGCCTCGATCGCCGTCACCGCGGACGCGTTCAACAACCTGTCCGATGCGGCCAGCTCCGTGGTAACGCTGGTGGGCTTTCGCATGGCTGAGCGCCCCGCGGACGATGAGCACCCGTTTGGCCACGGACGCATTGAATACCTCTGCGGCCTGGCGGTCTCCGCCGCGATTTTTGTCGTAGGCCTCGAGCTCGCAAAGGGCTCGTTTGAAAAGGTGCTGCACCCCGCAGCCACCACGATGGAGGCGCTATCGCTTTGCATCCTGCTATGCGCCATCGCTGTCAAGCTATGGATGTGCTACTTCAACCGTTCGCTCTCCAAGCGCATCGGCTCCACCGCCATGGCGGCCACGGCCAAGGACAGCCTGACGGACGCCGTCGCCACCTTTGCGGTGGTGCTTGGCGTGGGCGTCAGCACGCTTTTGGGCTGGCATATCGACGGCTACATCGGCCTGCTCGTCGCCGCATTCATCCTTTACACCGGTTATTCCACGGCGCGCGATAGCCTCTCCCCCCTACTCGGCCAGTCGCCTGACCCGGATTTTGTAAAGAGCATTCAGCAGACGGTGCTCGCGCACGATGAGGTCGTCGGCATCCATGACCTCATCGTACACGATTACGGCCCCGGACAGCGCATGGTCTCGCTGCACGCGGAGGTGAGGGCGGACGAGGACATCCTCGTCATCCACGACGTCATCGACCGCATCGAGATGGAGCTGCGCAGCACGTTCCGTTGCGAGGCCACGATCCACATGGATCCCATCGAGGTGGACGACGCGGCCACGAACGCGATGCGCGAGCGCGTAAAGGGCATCGTTCAGCAAATCGACGCCAAGCTCTCCATCCACGACTTTCGCATGGTCGTCAGCCCCACGCATACCAACCTCATCTTCGACGTGTGCGTACCGCACCGCTTTCATATGGCGGACGCGCAGGTCTCCCATGCGGTGCACGAGGGCATCCGCACCCTCGGCGATCATTACTTTGCGGTCATCCAGGTCGAACACGGATACCTGTAAATGAAAAGCAGCCATGCGTTGCGGGGCCCTCGCCCAGCGCCGCATGGCATTTTATTGATGGCCCGTCATATGCACGTGCGCGTAAAGCGCCGCCATATGCCGGTCGTTTTCTCTGAACAGCGGATCGACGAGCTTACATAGAAACAGCCCGTAATGCGTGCCGGATAGAAAAGAAAAATTGAGCCGGATGATGCCGAATTGAATCCGGTCGTCATGCCAGTCGAGCAAAAGCCGCATGCACCGCTCGTTCCGATCCATGACGGTTCCAAGCGGCTTCATGCACTCCCCCACCTTGCGGTCGAGGCTGCGGTAATCGTAGCGCTTTTCTAGCTCCTCCTCATGCAGCAGCGTCTCCTCCGGTTCGTCACCCAAGACATACGGTAGCCCTAAGCACATCCGGTAAGCCGACATCATGCCCTGGGCAAAC
Source organism: Bacillota bacterium (assembly GCA_023404715.1). GTDB lineage: Bacteria > Bacillota > Clostridia > Christensenellales > Aristaeellaceae > Beduinella. Next base: position 4,122 of record JAEYAR010000106.1, read on the forward strand.
GCATGGCGCAGCTCATATCTTTCAAGCCGCATATAAGCCCGCTCGTATCTTTCCAGTAGCGGCAGCTCATCCGGCGGCCATACCGAACGCAGTTTGGCCCACCGGCCCCGGATCTGTCTTTCATACGTTCGGGCATCAGGGCTATGCGCCATCATATACCGGTATACGTCTTTCATGCGACAAGGATCTGCCAAAGCGATGTCCTTGTCCATGACGTCTATACTCACCTACCGAATCCCTCCTCCAAAGGCGTCGTTTCCTCCACCAGCCGGTAGATCTGCGCGATATACGGCTCGTCTTCCTGCTTTAGAGCGTCCATCATCTTATAGAGCGTCATACCAAACTCCAGTCCGAAAAGAAAATCGTAGCCGATTTGCCTGCCAAACAGGTCATAGGCCTCCTCTGGCAGCGCGCGGTAAAGCTTTTCGCTGGCTTCTACCAATGCGCCGTGTATCGCCTTTGCTTTCTCAGACGTATGGATCATGTAATCATAGGCCGCCTCCATAAAGCAGGAATCCTCGTTGCAGGAAATCAGTTCGTCCATTTCAATTCGGTGTACCATCAGGTGTTACCATCCTCTCAGATTATTGACCGTTTGGGCGGGTTCGATGCGCGGAGTTTGGGTTTGATAAACTCCGTCTAAGCCGTCATACGCAGAGCTCTTCCTTACACATGATTCCGATTGGATTGAATATGCGTACATTTTTGCAAAGCGGCATTGGAGGCCCTCTCTTGCTCATCCCTTCTTGCGCCATCTTCAGCGATTTCTGCAATCCGCAGAAGCGTCATAAAATAAGCTTGGTTTTGAGGAGACAGGCGCTTTAGAATTTCCGCTGTCTCTTTGATGAGGGATTTATCCATCGTATTTTTCCTCCCTTCTATTAATTTTGTGATTCCATTATATCACTAAATTGCCATTTATTCAAGTCATTTTATTAATTTTGTGATATTTTAATTATGACCTTGTTTTCTTTTCTGTTTTGTGATAAAGTAATATTACAATATCACAAAGGAGCGACAACATGATTCATCGCCTTAAGGAAATACGAAAAGCACTCGGCTTTAAGCAAACAGAATTCTCTAAGTTTCTCGGAATTACACAGACCGCCTACTCCATGATAGAAAACGGTAATCGTCCATTAGCGGATAAGTATATAAAGGTAATCTGTTCGACCTTCGGCGTAAATGAGAACTGGTTTCGCACCGGCGAAGGCGAAATGTTCCTTTCTTCTCCATATGAAAAGGAGTTTACAGAAATATTCAGTCACTTATCACCCGTAACACAGCAGTATCTTCTGCTCATGGCGAGAGAGCTTTTGACAGTGCAGCAGAAGTTGCTCATGCCTGACGAATAGGCTAGCGTGATGAGTTATGAATAAGAACAGATTGATCGTAACCACCAAACGCCCTATCGGCTCGCAGGAGTAAACCATACCGTAAGCGTTGCTTTCAGCCGTGCCGGCGGGCGATAAAGGCGCGCGGTCATGGAGGGATGCCGACCGCGTTAGCGGTCTTTTAAGGCATCCCGTAGTATTCTAGCGCGCCCACCTGATGGTACGGCTGCCCCAGCGTTTCAAGGGGGGTTATGGGGGGCCAGGGGAACCTTATAAAGCAAAGAAAACGTGCTCAACCCCAGGGGAAGGCCCCACGCCAGGGGGCTGGAAGCCCCCGAGAGTGGCCGCTTCAAGGGGTTACAGGGGAGTCCAGAGGGGACGAAGGGGGAAATCGGAATCCCCCTGTCCCCTTTGGCCTCAGCGGAGCGCGTATCCCCGCCGGAGGCAAAGTGTTTTCGCCCCAAGCCATGGGCTAAACATCAAAGGTGGTATTCAATCCACTTAAATTATACGTACTCCACGTTACGATTAATATGTTATAATTCATGTTATAATTCATGTTACGAAAAGAACAAAAACGTCTGTACGGATATCGCAGACAAAAAAACGTCCCTCCAACAAAGAGGGACGAAGCCATGGCGTTACAAGGACAACATATGTTCTTGACGAATCTCTATCCTATTTGATATGATAGCCTAGTAGGCAGGAAGGTGCTTGCAGGCGGAAACCCCCGCGGGACGTCGTACGAAAGCGGGGTGATCTCATGAGCGATTTTGAAATGCTTTCAATCTTTCTCATGTACTTATCCCTTGTTTGCGCCCCGCCACGTTCCGTGCCGGGGTACGCCGCCGGATATTTCCGCGCGTTGCGCTCCAAATTCCGGGCGGCTAGTCGCCCGCTGGGCGACCTTGTAGTATTGCTACTAAAAAGAGATAAGTAACAAAAACCGCCCACAGGCCGACACCTGATTGGGCGATTTTTGTTTAAAATTGCTCGCGGAGTAATCCGCCGAAGGAGTCAACGCCTTCCTGCCTACATTGTACGACATCCCGCGCTTCTCGTCAAGAGGGGCGCGGTTCTTTTGCACGCCAAACGCATGAATGAAAAAGAAAGGTAAATATGGTATACTCCATCTAAGAGAGGATGGAGGGACAGAAAATGCGAGAGATAATGGAACAGTTGTCAAGGGTGGAAGATCGAAGGCAGGGAAAAAATACTGTTACAAAAAACGGTATTACAGTATTCGATATTCAAAAATCAGGAAACCCTCTCTCGCCTGTTTGGGTATCGCTTTTATGCGTTTGGCGTTACAAGGCAAACATATGTTCTTGACGAATCTCTATCCTATTTGATATGATAGCCTTGTAGGCAGGAAGGGCTACGGGCGGTACGCCTCCGCAAGACGTCGTACAGAAGCGGAGGTGGTCGTATGACTGACTATGAAATCATCATGGTTGTCCTCACGATCATTGGGCTACTGATTGCAGTATACCAAATGAATCGGAGATAAGCGAACCGCCACGTAGCTGACACCTACGTGGCGGTTTAGGTTTAACCTATTCGCTTGTGGTGGTTTACCACCCAAAGGCACCGAACCTTCCTGCCTACATTGTACGACATCCCGCGCTTCTCGTCAAGAGGGGCGCGGTTCTTTGCACTTCACAATTTTTCGTTCCCCAACGCACCCAAAATCGCCCGTTCCGCAAATAGGGCCGTCGCGCCGCCCGTATGCCAGAAGACCACCGTGCTGCCCGGCGGAACCTGACCGGAGCGCACGTGCCCCAACAGCCCCGCGAGCGCTTTGCCCGTATACACGGGATCGGCGAGCAGCCCTTCCGTGCGCGCCAATAGACGAATGGCCTCCGTCGCCGCCTCGTTGGGCTGCTCGTAGCCCGGCGCGAAGAATCCGCGATCTACGTGGAACGCATTAGCGTCAAGCGTCTCCTCGCTGCCCAGGTAGCGCAAGGCTTCGTTCGCCAGCGCGGCGCAGCGGGCTTCGTAGCCCGCGTCCTTGTCGCTCACCGCGATCGCCTGCACGCGGGCGCGCCCGCCGAGCAGGCGATGGCCCGCGCACAGCCCCGCCAGCGTGCCGCCCGTGCCTGTGGCCGTGTAGATAAAATCGGGCGCTATGCCCATCTCGTCGCATTGCTCGCGCAGCTCCAGATAGCCGCCTATAAAGGCCGCCGAGCCGACCGGGCTCGCGCCGCCCAAGGGCACGTCGTAGCAGCGATGCCCCTGGGCCTCCAACCTTTTTGCGTGCGCATGGCCTAACGCGACGCAGCGCGCCTCGGTATCCGCCTCGCTCTCGCCCTCCATCCCTTTGACGATGTGCATCTCCGCGCCCATGATGCGATCCAGCAGCATGTTGGAGCGGATGCCGTCCTCGTCCGGCTCTACGTAGGCATTTAAATACAGGATGGGCGCAAGGCCCAACCGGCGGCAGGCGGTCACGGTCTGCATCGCGTGGTTCGACTGCGTCGCGCCGTAGGTAAACACCGTGTCGCACCCCTGCGCCTGCGCGTCGCCCATCAGGTATTCGAGCTTGCGGATCTTGTTGCCGCCGAACAGGCTCATGCCCGAAAAGTCATCCCGCTTGACGTAAAGCTCGACGCACAACTGCTCGGAGAGGCGCTCCAGCTTATATAGCGGCGTCGGGAAGAAGCCCAGCTTGGCGCGCGGCTTTTGGGAGAGCAGCGCGTGCAGGGCCTGATAGCGATCGATCATCCGACATATCTCCCTTTCTCTTTTCTCTAGGGGCTGCGGGTAAATTTCGCCGTTTCTCGCTCGTTTCCTGCCGGATTCCCAAACGCGGCTTCATTGCGCTTGCTATTCTTGCCGAGTGCGGTATAATGAGAAATCATAGGCACGGAGGGAAGACCGCTATGGAAGACAAGCAGCTCCTATCGCTCGTCGACAGACACCGCGACGTCATCATGAAGACGCAGGATTATATCTGGACGCACCCGCAGACCGGCTATCGCGAGTGGGAGGCAGACCGCCTCATGGCCGCTCACTTTGAAGCGCTGGGCTATCGCCTCACGCGCGCGGGCGACATCCCCGGGTTTTACGCGGACGTCGATACGGGCGTGCCCGGCCCGAAGGTCGCCCTACTGGCGGAGTTGGATTCGCTCGTCTGTCAAAACCACCCTGACGCGGACCCGCAAACCGGCGCGGTGCACGCCTGCGGCCACAGCGCGCAGTGCGCCGCGATGGCCGGGCTCGCCGCCGCCTTGAAGGAACCCGGCGCGCTGGACGGCCTTTGCGGCGCCATCCGCCTGATGGTCGTCCCCGCCGAGGAGCTGATCGAGATCGGCTACCGCGAGACGCTGCGCAGCCAGGGCGTCATCCGCTATCTGGGCGGCAAGGTCGAATTCCTCGCGCGCGGCTATTTCGACGGCGTGGATATGGCGATGATGATCCACAACAGCGCCCATGCCGAAGGGCCCGCGATGCTCGTCAGCGACGGGTGCAACGGCTGCGTGACCAAGCAGCTGACGTTTAAAGGCGTCGCCGCGCACGCCGGCGGCGCGCCGCACGACGGCGTCAACGCGCTTTACGCCGCGACGCTGGCGCTTGGGGCCGCCAACGCCCTGCGCGAGACCTTCAAAGACGAGGATCACATCCGCTTCCACCCGATCATCACAAAGGGCGGCCAGGCGGTCAACGCCATCCCCGATACGGTGGTCGTCGAAAGCTACGTGCGCGGCGCGACGATGGAAGCCATCCGCGCGGCGAACGTGCGCGTCAACCGCGCGATAGCGGGCTGCGCGGCGGCGATGGGCGCAGACGTGCGCCTTTCCGACCGCCCCGGCTACTCGCCGCTGATAAACGACCGGACGCTCATGCGCACGGCCTGCGAGGCCGCGGAGGCCGTGTTGGGGCCGGGCGAGGCCGCATGCGACGGCTCCTGGGATACGGGCTGCACGGACATGGGCGACCTCAGCTGCGTTATGCCGGTCGTTCACCCCTACATCAAGGGCTCGGCGGGCCTGGGCCACGGCGATAACTACCGCATCGCCGATCCCGAGATGGCCTGCGTCGTACCGGCGAAGATCCTGCTGCTCACGGCGCACCGCCTGCTGGCAAACGGCGGCGCGCGGGCGAAGGCCGTGCTCGAGGGCTTCAAGCCCCGTTACGAAAGCAAGGAGGCCTTCCTCGAAGCCATCGACGCGATGTATCTGGACACGGACGCCGTAAGGCCTCAGACGGACGGCACGGTCGTGCTCTCCTATAAATGAACAAAGGGCGAACCTGTGGCGCTTTAACGCACTGCAGGTTCGCTCCTGTTTACTTGCCTTTACGCTCCTCATATGCCCTGATTTTCTCCCCGATTATGCGCCACGCCTCCGCGTTTTTCTCCACGTAATCGATCGGGTCCGGCGGATCGGAAAGGAGATCTATCGCCATCCAACCCGACGGCTTTTCGCCCAGATATGGCCGAAAGCCGAACGCCGCGTAGACGTTTAGCGCCCTGTAGCTCCATGTCTGCGACGTAAGGTAGACGTAGCCCGCAAGCTTCAGCTCATTATACAAGTCGAGCAGCCGCGAGACGATCGCCTTGGCGATCCCTTGGCCCTGATGCGCCGGATGCACGGCGACATAGTGCAAACGCTGGCGCGCCTCGCCAAAGTGACGCCCCGGCCACAGCGCACCCGTGCCCACGACGTACCCCGCCGTGTCCACCACGAAGAGCACGCGCCTTTGCATCTGTTCGTAGCACGGGTAGGCGGTAAGCGGCGTATGTGCCGGCTTCACGGCCTGGGCTCGATCCGTCCGCTTCGTCCAGTCCGTACCGTTTCCCCGGAGGAAGTCGTTTAAGAACACTTCCTCCGCCTCCTCCGGCGAGTCGAGCTGCCCTACCTCGCACTGCAGCCTCGCCCATTGCCGCTCAAACCCCGTCCTAAAAGGCGCAAAGCGGTACCCCTCCGGCAGATCAAACCGGGGATAGGCATCCGTATCCGTCTTTTCCATGATGACGCCGATGTGCGGCAGCGACCTGTCCAGGCCGGTTTGTTCAATGGTCTTGCTCATCGGCTCCTCCACTCGCTTACATGTGCTCGTCATATCGTTCGCATAGCGTAGCATTCACGGCACAAACGGCTTCGCTTCCCGCTCCGGCGGCGGGCAGTGCGCCCAATTCGGCGCCTCGCGCCAGCTCACGTTAAAGCCCGCCCCGTGGCTGCAAAAGACGGAATCCGGCGTATCGGAGAGCTGCGCGAGCGGGTTGTAGCCCGAATCGGCGACGATTTCTTGCGCGTTGTGGCAGGGCGCGTAGTGATCGAGCGCGAATGTGACCGCGCCGCGTCCGCGCGTGGCCGCCGTAAACTCCGCCGGATAGCGCATGAACGTGGCGGCCGGGCATAAACCCTCAACGGTGATAAAACCGTCCACGGTTTGGGGGGCATCAAAGTCGGCGCGCAGGCGCGTCAGATCGGAGAGCATACGCCCCAGCGCCTCCTCCGGCGCGGTGAGCGAAAAGCGGCAGACGGGCTCGAGCAGCACGGATTTGGCGCCCATCAACCCCTGACGTATCGCGCGGTACGTCGCCTCGCGAAAGTCTCCGCCCTCCGTATGCTTGAGGTGCGCGCGGCCCGTCAGCAGCGTGACGCGTACATCCGTCAATGGCGCGCCCGTGAGCACGCCCCGGTGCGGCCTCTCCAACACGTGGGTGTGGATCAAGCGCTGCCAGTTGAGCGCGAGGACGTCCACCGGGCATACGCTGTCGAACGTCACGCCGCTGCCCCGTTCCCCGGGCGTCAGGCGCAGATGTACCTCCGCATAGTGGCGCAGCGGCTCGTAGTGCCCGATGCCCACGGCCTGCGCCTCGATCGTCTCCAGATAGAGGATGCGGCTTTCGCCAAAGCCGACCGGCATGGAAAAGCGCGTGGCGAACAGCTCGGTCAGCACCTCCAGCTGTATCGGGCCCATCACGCTGACCTCCAGGTCGCCCGTATCCAGGTCGGCGTTCACCGCGAGCGCCGGGTCCTCCTGCTCGAGCGTACGCAGCGCAGCGAGCACCGCGTCCTTCGTAAGCGGCGGCGCAAAGAGCACGCGGGCGCGCAGCATAGGCCGGGTATTGAGCTGTGAGAGCGCGGGCAGATGGCCGATGCGGTCGCCGGGCAGCGCGGACAAAAGCCCCGTCGCGGCGATCACCTCGCCCGCCTTGGCCTCAGCCGCGACGCGGTATTTTTCCCCGTGGTAGACGCGCAGCTCGTGCACCTTCTCGCGTACGCTCTCGCCCGTGCGCGTCAAGCTCTCGACCTCGTCTTTCACGCAAAGCCTGCCGGAGAGCACCTTCATATGCGTCACGCGGTTCCCCTGCCCATCCTTGCGCACGCGAAAGACGCGCGCGGCAAACGGATCGCCCTGCGCCAAATGGTACTGCGTCTCCAGCAGCGCGTCGAGCCCGTATAGCAGCGCCCCCACGCCCTCGCCCCGCAGCGCAGCGCCGCAAAAGGCCGGGAACAGGCGGCCTTGGGCCACCTCGCGCCGCGCAGCGCCGAGGAAGTCCGCCTCCCGCGCCGCGCCGTCCAGATAGCTTTCCAGCAGCGCCTCGTCGCGGGCGGCGATCTCCTCCTTTTCCGCCGCGCTAAAGCGCCCTTGCGCCGCCGCCTCCGCCAGCGGCACGCAGTCCGGCGTCAGCCGCGCGGCGATCTGCCGGAGCGTTCGCCCGACGTCGGCGCCCGGGCGATCTTGCTTGTTCAAAAAGAAGAATGCAGGGATACGCGCTTTTTGAAGCAGCCGCCAGACGGTCTCCGTGTGACTTTGAACGCCCTCCACGAGGCTGACGACGACGATGGCCGCGTCGAGCGCCTGCAGCGCGCGCTCCATCTCGGCCGAAAAGTCGGCGTGCCCGGGCGTATCGAGCAGCGTATAACGGCTTTCGCCCAGCGAAAACACCGCCTGCCCGGAAAAGATGGTGATGCCCCGCCGCCGCTCCAGCGCGTCCGCATCCATGAAAGCATCCTGATGGTCCACGCGCCCGGGTGCGCGCAGCACGCCCGCGAGGCAGAGGATCTGCTCGCTGAGCGTCGTCTTCCCCGCGTCGACGTGCGCGAGGATGCCGATTGTCTTATTCATACGATTAAAATGGAGGCTTTTCAGCCCCCATCCTCCTTGATTCGGTTCCCCTTGTCAAGATCTAAGCGATTTGGGGTACACGCCCGCCTCGTGCAGCTTCAATATTTCCTGTGAGACGAAGGGCTTGTCCGCCTTATACGTAATGCCAAACCACACCGCGTCCGTAGAGAGCACGCGCACGGAGAGCTTGCCCGCGCGCATGAAGTCATCCACCATGATCGGCAGCAGGCATTCGCCCTTGACGCTATCCGGCGCCAGGCCTCTCAGGAACGCATCGAAATACGCGCCGGCGGCCTCAAAAATCCACGGCGTGAAGCCCCAAAAATTCATCGAGACGAGCGCCTGCGGATCGAGCGGCACGCCGGCCTCGTCCGTCTGTGTGTCGCGAATGGTGCCGTCCGGGAAGGGGCGGATCTTGTACGTCTCCTTGATAGAGACGAGCTTTCCCTCCGCGAGCGAACAGACGCCGCGCGTCACCGCGCCGTTTTCAGATACCGTGTTGCGCAGGCGATAGCCCACCATGGCCGCCTCCCCCGTGGGCGCCAGGTTTTGAAGGCATTCGTACATCGATTCAAACGCCGATACGCCGTAGTAATCGTCCGCGTTGAGCACGGCGAAGGGTTCGCGCACCACATCCCGCGCGCACAGGATGGCGTGCACCGTGCCGAAGGGCTTGGTGCGTTCATCGGGCACCTTATAAAACGCGGGGATCGACGAAAAGTCCTGAAACGCGTACTCGACCTGCACCTGCCCGGCCACGCGGTCGCCGACCAGCGCCTTGACGGTGGCGAGCATATCCTTTTTAATGATGAAGACGACCTTGTCAAACCCCGCGCGGATCGCGTCGTAAATCGAGTATTCCATCAGAATTTCACCGCCGGGGCCGATCGCATCTACCTGCTTATCCCCGCCGTAGCGCGAGCCCATGCCCGCCGCCATGATGATCAGCGTTGCATTCATGCCAAATCTCTCCTTTTTTCTTGCGGCCTGGCGCCGCCTCATCGGTTTGCTGAAATCAGTATAGCAGATTTTGTCTTATTCGTCCACCCATAAGCATTGACAGCTTTTGCGCTTTGTGGTATCCTATTGCGCGGTTTATATTGAACCTCAAAATTTTCGCATTTCAAAGGAGAACGCACATGACGTCTGCTGTCAAAACCCGCCGCCATCCGGTGCGCAACGCGTTTATCATCGCGCTCGTCGCATTGCTCGCCCTCGCCTGCGGCGTGCTCGCCCTCTTTCAGGGGGAACTGCGCACGCTTATGACGGTTCAAAAGGAGCACGATTATCCGCTGTATACCATGACCTACAAGGGCGATTACAATTTCGACGAATATCTCAAGCAAGGCTCATCCAGCGACGCGGAGCTCATCGCCTTCGTCACGAAGACGCTGCTCAAGGGCATCCCGCTGCCGTTCAGCATCCCGGACCTGGGTTGCTCGACCTTCAACGCGGTAACGCCGGAGGGCGAGGCGATCTTCGGGCGCAACTTCGACCTCTCCTATTCGCCCGCGCTGATGGTCCGTACCGAGCCGAAGGACGCCTATGCCTCGCTCTCGATGGTCAACATGGGCTTCCTCGGATACGGCGAGGGAAAGATGCCCGACTCGCTCCTCTCCTCCTTCATCCTGCTCGCCGCGCCCTATGCGCCGCTGGACGGCGTCAATGAGAAGGGGGTCTCCATCGGCGTGCTGCTGATCCCCAGCGAGCCGACGGCGCAACAGACGGGCAGGACGCCCATCAGCACCACCGCCGCCGTCCGCCTGGTGCTAGACCATGCGGCGAGCGTAGACGAGGCGATCGCCCTCCTAGAGGAATACGACATGCACGCCTCCGCGGGCAGCAGCTATCACTTTCAAATTGCGGACGCCCAGGGGCATTCCGCCGTCGTCGAATACGAGGGCGACGTCATGAGCGTCATCCGAACGGATACGCCTTATCAGGCGTGCACCAACTTCCTGCAGACACCCGCCTATTACGGCCAGGGCAAGGGGCAGGAGCGCTACGACGTGCTGGTGGAAACCCTGAACGAGAAGGACGGCGTGCTCACCTGGCAGGAGGGGATGGACCTGCTGCGCGCGGTCAGCCAGCCCTTTGAGGACGTGGAATCCGACAGCGACACGCAGTGGTCCGTGCTCTACAACAACCAAACCCGGGAGGCCGCCGTCAGCGTAGGGCGCGATTACGAAAACCTGTATCACACGTCGCTGGGCAAGTGATTTCCCCTTGAGCTTCGCGCCCATTTATGCTACACTTCATGGCATATCGATAAAGCGAATGAAGCGGAAAGAAGGCGGCATATGATCCTCTTCCTAAACGATTACAGCGAGGGCGCGCATCCGCGCGTGCTCGAGGCCATGGCCTCAAACAACCTGACGCAGCAGCGCGGCTACGGCCTGGACGACATCTCCCTGCGCGCGCACGATAAAGTCCGCGCCCTGATCGGTTGCCCGGAGGCGGACGTGCACCTCATGACCGGCGGCACGAGCGCCAACCTCGTAGCGCTCACGGCGTTCCTCCGTCCGCATGAGGCCGTGATCAGCGCGGACTGCGGCCACATCAACACCCATGAGACGGGGGCGCTCGAAGGCGCGGGCCACAAGATCCTCGCCGCCCCGGCGCAGGCGGGCAAGCTGCGGGCGGAGGACGTGCGCCGCATCGTCGCCGCGCATCCGGACGAGCACATGGTGCGCCCGCGCGCTGTCTTTATCTCCAACGCCTCCGAGCTGGGCACCGTCTACACGCTGGCAGAGCTCCAGGCGCTGCGCGACGAGTGCGACGAGTGCGGCCTGTACCTGTACATGGACGGCGCCCGCCTGGGCAGCGCGCTTTCGAGCGAGGGCTGCGACGTCGCCTTTACGGATTTGCCGGGGCTTTGCGACGCCTTTTACATCGGCGGCACGAAGAACGGCGCGCTCATCGGCGAGGCGATGGTCATCGTAAATCCGGCCCTCAAGCGCGACTTCCGCTATATCCTCAAGCAGCGCGGCGGCATGCTCGCCAAGGGCTTCCTCGTCGGGCAGCAGTTCGACGTGCTGATGGAGGGCTCCCTTTACCTGGACATCGCGCGCCATGCCAACGAGATGGCGCAGATCGCCCGCGCGGCGCTTAAGGCCCGCGCCATTCCCTTCTTCGTAGAGACCGTCACCAACCAGCTCTTCCCCATCCTCACGAAGGCGCAAATCGCCTATCTGGCCGCGGACTTCGGCTTTCAGGTCTGGGAGGAGCTCCCGGATGGCCGCACCGCCATCCGCATCGTGACCAGCTGGGCCACGCCGGAGGAAAACGTCCGCACTCTGGCGGACGCGATCGCGAAGATGCCGTAAGTAAGACACAACACTATAGACAAAAAGGCGAAGCTATACGCTCCCATTTGGAAGGCATAGCCTCGCTTTTTATGCTACAAATCGTTCGGGATTCTTACTCGTCTTCCAACATCCTTACTTCACGCCCAAGTAATAGCACACGCCATCTTTGTCCCTGAGAGTAGGTTTCTTCCTCCTTCAACGTGATCCCATAACGCTCCAGCATCTGTACCATCACGCTGAGAACCTGACCGTAGTTGCCTCCGCCCTCGATAAAGTGTTTGTCCATATCCACTATATTTATCATATAAGGAAGAACGATGTCCGTCACCTTATCTTCCATTTGACTCATATCCACCACGCCGTCATTAGGCGCCACCGCCTCAACAATCTCCAGGCAGTACATGGCAATCTGATGCGTCATCACCGAACCTTGTGAATGGCCGGTCACGTATACACGTGTGTTGTCTATCGTCTGAACCACGTCGATCAAGATGCGATTTTTTAGTACAGAAAACAGTATTCAATACATTTATTCCTTATATTGAACCGGGCAATAGAAAATCAAAACATCCAGCTTTAAGGCCCCGTCCTTGTCCCGTGGCTTGAAATCGCAATCGATATAGAAGTCCCCCAATGTAAAACCAGCCAAAGAATCCGTAAATAGACGAAGTTCTCCTGTGTAAAGATTTACCATTCCAACACCCAAACAACTGTCTCCACTGTTTCTATACAAAACCTTGTTGAAGCAGTCTGTACACAAGAAATCAGATGCTTTATCAGCCTTTAACAATTCGTCTTCATTGAAAGAAATGCTCGCTCTTGCATATCTTCTATTCGGAACTTCTATAATATCTGCAACAAATCCATCGTTTTCATTACAAAAGCCTCGTAGGATCACATAGCCGAAGTTATCTTCAATACATTCATCTTCATTAGGGTCCAATGGAATCCGAATGGGCATCATTTCAAATGTATTCAAGCTGATTAGCGCAACTTTATTCTTTCCCCAAAAATCAGAATGTAAATTCTTGTTTTTGTCACCACAAAGATAACATTCTTCTTTTGACAAAACAGAAAAATAAGTATTTTCTTTATAGTTCGTCTCATCAATCACCTTATCAAACTTCCACTCACAGCCTGATAAAAACAGCGCCAGTATCATGAACAAAGCAATTGCACCTTTTCTTATCACGGTTAAGCCATCTCCATTCATGTCCTTTACATTTCTCATTATAATCCCAAAAATCCAATATTGCAATACTAATATTTTTATTAAATCAAAAACTTGCCCATAATCTCATTATCAGCAAAAAGAGGTGGGCAAGTTATGTTTGCGACTCGAATCAAGCACCTGCGGCAGTCGAGAGAGCTAACCCGAGTGCAACTTGCGGATAGGCTTGGCGTGTCAAAGCAAAGCATCAGCAATTGGGAAAACGATAATATCATGCCATCGGTCGAAATGCTTGAGAAAATCGCAGACTTCTTTCATGTCGGTACCGATTATTTACTGGGCCGAGAGGATGCACCCACGGATGGTATTCTAACGATGGATATCACCGGCCTTGACCCACATCAGGCAGAGCATATCCGCGCCATCGTCGACGACATCCGAAATCGAGATTCATAAAACGCGGCGGCATAGTCACTTGACTACGCCGCCATATTCTATGATTTTATTTCAGTATGAGCCGCTTCAGCGCCCTTCCTTCTCCAGCCGGATCACGTTCCAGCTCAGGCTGCCGAGCTTCACCTCCAGCTTGCCGTCCTCCACCTTGCCGCCCGCGCCCGGCGTCGGGGCGACAGCATCCGGGTTCTCCAGGGTGTTTCGCGCCTTTACATCGTCGTGATGCAGCTGGATGTGCTCCGCGACGCGAAGGCCCGGGAACGCGCGCAAGTCGACCGCAAGGCCGATATCCTCGTGCAGGTCCTTGTTGACCGCGAAGACCGTCACGCCGCCGTCCTCGTTTTCGACCGCCATAGCGTCCACGCAGGGCACCGCGCCGAGCGCCTTCGTCTCGTACGTGGGGCTGCTGAGGACGGGAAGGAGCGCCGCGCCGCGCCCGTAGCGCGATGCGTGCATGAAGGGATAAAAGATCGTCTGGCACCACGCGCCGCCGCCCGCGCGCGTCATGATCGGGGCGATGACGTTGACCAGCTGGGCCAGGCAGGCGACCTTCACGCGGTCCGCGTGGCGCAGCAGGGTGATCAGCATGCTGCCTACGAGCAGCGCATCCTCGAACGTGTAGTCGTCCTCCAGCAGCGGCGGGGCCTCGCGCCAAACGCGGCTATCGTAATACCGCTGATCGCGGCCGTTGGAGTGATACCAGACGTTCCACTCGTCAAACGAGAGGTTGATCTGCTTTTTGCCGTGCTTCTTGCCCTGCACCGCATCGCATATGCTTACGACGCTCTTGATGAAAGCGTCCATGTTCACGCTCTGTGCGAGGAAGGTAGGCGTATCGTCCGCCGCGTTGCCGTAATACTGGTGCAGCGAGACGTAATCGACGGTGTCGTACGCTTCCTCGAGGACGGTGCGCTCCCAATCGCCGAAGGTCGGCATGGTAAGGCTGGAGGAGCCGCAGGCCACCAGCTCGATCGAGGGATCGATCCACTTCATCACCTTGCCCGCCTCGTGCGCGATGCGCGCGTATTCCTGCGCCGTCTTGTTGCCGATCTGCCACGGGCCGTCCATCTCGTTGCCCAGGCACCACAGCTTCACGCCAAAGGGCTGCTGCGCGCCGTTCTGCTTACGCAGATCCGACCAGTAGCTTCCGCCCGGATGGTTGCAGTATTCGACGATGTTGCGCGCCGCGTCCACGCCGCGCGTGCCCAGGTTGACGGCCATCATGACGCTGCTGTCGGCCTTTTTCGCCCAATCGCAGAACTCATGGATGCCCACCTCGTTCGTCTCCGTCGAGAACCACGCCATGTCGAGCCGCTTGGGCCTATCCTTGACCGGGCCGACGCCGTCCTCCCAGTTGTAGCCCGAAACGAAGTTGCCGCCCGGCCAGCGCACGATGGGCACGCCGAGCTTGCGCACGAGCCCCAGCACGTCCAGCCGGAAGCCCTGCTCGTCCGCCAGCGGATGGTCCGGCTCGTAGATGCCGGTGTAGATCGCCCGGCCCAGATGCTCCAGGAACGAGCCGTAGATGCGTTTGTCGACCTCGCCGATGCGATAATCCCGGTCGAGGATCATGCGTGCGTTTTTCAATGGACGTTCGCCTCCTCATGTAAATATGTTTTCCACCATAATAGCGCAAAGCGCCCGCCGTGGCAAGTAAAAATCTGCGAGGGGCGTCCGCGTTCACTCCCCCCTTTGAAACAGGTCAAAGACGCCGTCCACCTTTTGCCGGGCGATTAAAAACGCCGCCTCCCCATCCCGCAGCACCGCGTCGTACAGGTCATCGTACGCGAGGAATTGAATCGTCCACTCGCCTCCGTCTGTAAACGTGTAGGTAAAGGCTGCGCGGCAGGCGCCGGGCTCCTCTTCGCCCCGCCTGCGATCGATGAGCAGCCCGATGGCCGCTTGGTAATAGGGCCTGAAGGCGTCCAGATCGACCGCCGCTGCGTCTACGCTGTAGACCGCCTCGCCGTCTGACGGGCGCTCGACGGCGAGCGTGTGCGTCTCCGCCCCCCGAGAGAGCGTCAGCGTACGCACCTCAGAAAGCGACACCAAACCGGCCAGCTGCTCCGCCAGATAGGAAGCGCGCGCGTTCTCGAGGAAATCCGCCGCCCCCGGCGCCAGCGTGTAGACCGCGTCCCCGCCGTTCAGGCGCAGGTAGAGCGCGCCGTTCGCCTCGCCCATTTGCGCCTCCAGCGTTTCGCCCGCAGGCCCCAGCAGGGAAATATCCGCCAGCGGCGCATCAAGGCCGTAGGCCGCGAGCGCCACCGGGGAGTCTGCGCGCCCCGCATAGGCCTGCGCCTCGAGCGCGCATACGGCGCTAAAGAGCTCCGCCGCGCGCTCCGCGCTCGCGGGATAGCGGATGGGCTCCGTCAGCTCCGCCACGGTGTTGAAGGGATTCGGCTCCGTCACGCGCCGGACGCTCACCGTTTCCGCATCCCTGGGGGTGACCGTCGCCCGCATGAGCGTCTGCGCCTGATAGGCGGAAAAATCGGGCATCGCCGCCAGCGTGCCGACGCCTGCGCTCAGCGTGTCGTAGACCGCGCGGTTGACGACGTAGATGCCCGGCATGCCGTCTATGCGCGCGTAGCGCCCCGCGCCCGTCGCGGGCGCATCCCCGAGGCGCAGCGTCCGCGTCTGCCCGTCCGCATAGGTAAATAGCGCCGTTACACGGGCAGGGTCCAGTCCGAAGGCCGCGTCATCCTCCGAATCGATGCGCTGCCTGGCGAGCAGCGAAGCGCCGCAGGCGAGCACGGCCTGGGCCGCGGCCTTATCCAGAGGCAAATCGTCTCCCTCCAGGGCATAGCCGTCCCCCTGCGCGCAAAGGACATAGCTATCCCCTGTCGCGTCGACGGCGGCGGACACCGGCATCCCCGCGCCCGCGGGGATGAGCTGCGTGAACGCGCTTTGCGCCCCCGGCGCCTCCCGCCCCGTCTTTGCGGGCGCCTCCTCTCCCTGCGGCCACAGCAGCGCCGCGCTCGCCAGGAGGAACAGCGCGATCAGCGCGGCGAACGCGCGGGGCGCGCACGCGCTTTTCCGCGGTCCGCTCCGCCGCAGCTCTGCCGCCGGTCGGAGAAGCGGTGCTTTGAAATCCTCGTTCATCTTTTGCGCCTCCTGATCATGACCCCGACGCCCACGCATGCTGCGGCAGCCGGCAACGCCAGCGTCAAGGCGAGGATGCGATAGGCCGCCGCCGCGCTGGGGATCGCCATGCCTGTATCGGCGATCTCGCGCGCGGGGATGGAGATGCCGTCCTCGCGCTGCGAAAGCCAGGCCAGCGCGCGGATCATCAGGTCCAGGTTGTAGGTGGAAAGGAGCAGGCTGCTGTCCACCGCCGTGTACAGCGATCCCATGAAGACCGCGCACGTCTGCGCTGCGCCCTCGTCATCCGCATGCGATACGGCCACGGCCAGCTGTTGTTTCCCCACGGGATCGCCCGCTTCGCGCGTGAACGCCTCGCTGTCCGTCCGCTTGCGGTAAGCGCCCGGCGAGGTGGTGAGCAGCGTCTCGTACGTATAGCCGGACAGCGGGATTTGCGGGCCGGAGACGGCGCGCGCGCCGGGCAGGATGACGCGCATCTGCGCCCCCATTCCCTTGAGCGCCTGCGACTCGCGGTTGAGATCCGGCACGAGGTAGAGCGGAGAATTCATCCAGTTGTCCGCCGCCGTCTGCGCTTCGACGACGATGCCGGGCTCAAACGCGAGCGAGTAGCGCGCCGCCAGCTCGGCAAAGCGCGGCAGTTTCCCGGTATCGGCCGTGGCATCCAGGGCGTAAAAGAGCCGTCCCCCGCCGTCGAGCCAAGCGGTCAGCTCGGCGAATTCCGCATCCGTCAAATCACGAGCGGGCGAGAGGATCAGCAGCACGTCGTCGCTTTCGAGCGCCGCGCCCGTTTGCAGCGCAAACGACGAAAACTCGTAGTTGTCCGCCGCAAGCTGGGTGAGCAGCGTCCCGCAGCTTTCCATCGACGCCTCGCCGTGCCCCGTGAGGAAGCGCACGCGCGGCATATCCTCGCTCGTCACATAGGCGATAGCCGAGGTGATCCTTTGCTCCGCGTTCACGCCGGTGACGGCGTAACCGCCCGTCTTTGTGGCCGTATACGCGTACATCTCGCGGGCGTTAACGACCTTGAAGCGGCTCTCGTCCGCATTGGTCACGACGACCGATCCCTCGGCGATCGGCGTACCGGCAGATGTAAACGCGGCCAACCGGTTCGGCTCCGTCACCGGATCGACCGTATCCACCGTCAGTCCCCGGCCCTCGGCCGCGTACCGCTCCGCGAGCGTCTCCAGCGTCATGCGCAGGTCGGATGCCGTCGAGGCCTGAAAGACGAGGTGAACGCGCACGTCTTCGTCCGTCCGCTCGAGAAGCTCCTTCGTCTGTCGGCTCAGCCGCGTCATGGCGGTCGGCGTGAGATCCAGCTGTAAGTGATAGCGCGCCTGCAGGGCGGATAGGGCCGAGCAGACCATGACCGTCGCAGCCAAAACCGCGCACAGCCCCAGGAAGCTCTGCACGCGCAGGCGGCCCGCCTGCCCTTCTTCTCTTTTTCGCATGCTCATGCCGCCCCCTTTCCGCTCCAACGGCGCTTGCTCAGGATGTAGACCGCAAGGCTCAGGACGATCGTCACAAAGCCCATGTAATACGCGATCGAGGCGGGCCGTACCAGGCCGCTGGTGAAGGCGTCGTAGTGCGTGTAAAGCGAGATGCAGCGGAGCAGGTCCGGCAAAAACGGCAGATAGGGCACGTGCAGCGAAGGGGCGATCATCTCCAGCAGCTGCAGCAGCATGTTCGCGCCGAACGTCAGCACGGCGGCGGTGATCTGGCTTTCGGTGAGCGCGCTCATCAGCACGCCGACGGCGATGGAACAGGCGCACAGCAGAAAGAAGCCCAGGTAATTGGAGAAGATGAGGCCCGCATAAACGCGCGCATAGCGCGCGATGACCGCGACGTACAGGGACGTGCCCGCGAGCGCGACGAGCAGCACCGCACAGGCCGCCAGGAACTTACCCAGCACGACCGACGTCAGGCTGACGGGCGCGCTGTAGAGCAGCTGCATCGTGCGGCCCCGCCGCTCCTCGCTCAAGAGCCGCATCGTGAGCAGCGGCACGATCATCATGAATAAATACGACATGTTGCCAAACATCGCGCTCAAATCGGACGATGCGGCGAGCACGTTGTACAAAAAGAAGAAGACCGCGCCGAGCAGCCAGAAGATGCCGGTGAAAACATAGCCGGCCGACGTCAAAAAATACTGCGCGATCTCGCGCCTGAAAATGCTGATCACCGTCTCATTCCTCCGCTTCGTCCTCGGTCAGGCGCAAAAAGACGTCCTCCAGCTCCACATCCAGGGGGTAGAGCATGCGCAAGCGGATGCCCGCCCTTCCCAGTGCCTCGGGCAGCAGGTCGATCACGTCCGATTGCGTCTCCAAAGCAAAGTCCAGATAGCCCGCCTCGCGCGCTGGGAGCGGCGTCAGCGCGATCAAGCCCGGCATCGCCTCGAGCGCCGCCTGCGCGCCGTCGCCCTGCACGCGTACCTTGAGTCTATGCCCTGCGCGGTGGCGCGCCGCGATCTGCGCCATCGTACCCGAGGCGACGACCCGCCCACCGCGGACGATGACCGCGCTGTCGCAGACGTCCTCAACCTCGCGCAGCACGTGGCTAGAGAGGATGACCGCATGGTCGCGCCCCAGCGCCCGGATGAGGCCGCGTATGTCCACCATCTGCCGGGGATCGAGGCCGACCGTCGGCTCGTCGAGGATGAGCAGCCTGGGGTTGCCGACGAGCGCCTGCGCGAGCCCGACGCGCTGGCGGTACCCCTTTGATAGGTGGCGGATCAGCCTCCCCTGCTGCTCAGAAAGCCCCGTCAAGGCGCAGACCTCTTCGACGTGGCTCCCCATGACGCGTCTGCGGATCCGCTTGAGGTCGCAGACGAACGCGAGGTATTCGCGCACCGTAAGATCCGGGTAGAGCGGCGGGATCTCGGGCAGGTAGCCGACCTCCTGCTTATACGCGCCGCCCAGACGCAGCGCATCCTGACCGTCAAAGCGCACGCAGCCCGACGTGGGCGCAAGGCAGCCCGCGATGATGTTCATGGTGGTGGATTTGCCCGCGCCGTTTCGGCCCAGAAAACCCATCACCTGCCCCGCGCGCACCTCAAAGGATACGCCCTGCACGGCGCAGTGAGCGCCGTACCTCTTCGTGATATTTTCCACCTGCAGCATGCGTGTTCTCCTCCGCCTTCGTTTGGTAAGGCCCTAATACCCGAAAAGGCCGGCCGCGTCTTCAACGCGGCCGGCGCAGATTGTCGCCCGATTGCGATTAGCCGACGAAGTCGTGATACTGCTCCGTCCACACAGCGCTGCGGATCTGACCGTCGATCTCCCACGCGGTCTGCACGGTCTGATTCCACTCGGCCTCCGTCAGTTCGCCGACGAGCGCCTTTTCCATCGCCTCTTTGATCAGCGTGTCCGCGTCGTTCGTCAGGTACTCGGCGTCCGTGCCGTTCAGGTCGTAGGGCACGTAGTAATCGAAGCTGGGGATCGCCTCGATGCCCGCGTCGATCTGGTTGCGCATCTGCCATGCGGTATAGGCGCGCCAGGTCGATGTGTCCTCGCTGAAATAGGGTTCCGGATACTTGTCGTAATCGTACCACTCGAGCAGCTGATACTCCAGCATGTAGCGGTCGGTCGCGCCGTCGGGCTGGGTGAACGTCTCGCCGTCCTCGCTGAGCACGTAATGGTCGCCCTCAATGCCGTAGGTCACCAGCATATAGTTCTCCTCGGAGGCGTAGATCCAATCGAGCAGCTTGAGCGCCCACTGCGGATCCGTGCTCGTAGCGGAGAGGGCCACCTCCGCCATGTAGGTCGGGTTGCCGCCCCATGCGTTCACGCCGCTCGGCGCGTCCGTAAAGTTGGGGATCGCCGCCCACGCGCAGGTGGTGTCCGGGTTGGCCTGCTTCAGGCGCTCGGTGCCCTGCAGGCCCATGTTGTACCAGCCCGAGCACATGCCGATGCGGTCGGTCGCGCCCATGTCGTTGGCCGTCTCGTTCGTCATGGTCAGGTAGTCCTGGTTGATGTAGCCCTTTTGATACCACTCCGCGCCCTTGGAGACGAGCGCCCAGGCGTTTTCATGCATGTACCACGGCATGACGGTACCGTCTTCGGCGAGATAACGGTCCTCATTGTCGCAGTTGCCCTTGGTGCCCAGGTAATACACGTGCAGCGGGCCGTTCCACAGGCTCTGGAAGTACGGGATATAGCCGTACTCGTCGTTCGGGTCGCCGTTGCCGTTCACGTCCTGCGTCTTCACGCCCTCAAAGTACGCTTCCAGCTCGGCCAGCGTGGTGGGCATTTCCATGCCCAGCTTCTCCAGCCAGTCCGTGCGGATGGAGGGGATGCCGCCCGCCGTGAAGGACTCGTGACGCGGCAGCGCCCAGATGTTGCCCTCGGCGTCCTTACAGGGGACCCACGCCTCTTCCGGGATCATGGCCATCACATTGGGCAGGTACGCCTCGAGCATCTCCTGCGTGTAGGGCACGATCGCGCCGTTGGAGGCGTATTTGGACCACACGCCGCTGTCGGCGGTGAGGTTCAGGGTGTCGAACTTTTCAGAGCCGGCGATCATGACGTTGACCTTCTCGGCCCACGTATTCTCGGCGACGACGATGACCTCGAAGTCGATGCCCGATTTCTCCTCGATCAGCGCCTTGATCTTGTCGTTCTCCGTCTTGTTCTCCTTGTTGGAGTTGGAGCGGATGACGAAACGCGCGGGCTCCGTCTGCACCGCATCCTCTGCCGCCGCGCCGGCGATCAGCGCGAGCGCCATGACGGCAGCCAGTACCAGGGAAACAGCCTTTTTCATGTGAGTACCTCCTCTTTCATTATGTCGCAATATCCATCGAGGCCTCAGCCCTTTACCGAGCCTACCAGCATCCCCTTGACGAAGTACTTTTGCAGGAACGGATAGACGCACAGGATCGGGACCGTGGCGATCACGATGGTTGACATACGGACGGTTTCCGCCGGGGGGATATTGTCCATCGCCGAGCCGACGGTAGCGATATCCGTGACGGTCGCGCTGTCGATGAGCTGGCGCAGCGTGTACTGCATGGTCCACATTTCCTTCTTGTTCATGTAGAGCATGGAGTCAAACCACATGTTCCAGTGATACACCGCATAGAAGAGCGTGATCGTCGCGATCGACGCGGTGGACAGCGGCAGGTAGATGCTAAAGAATACGCGTAGGTCGTTGGCCCCGTCCAGCTTGGCGGATTCCTCCAGCGACTCCGGGATTTGCATAAAGAAGTTGCGCATGATGATCAGGTTAAAGGCGTTGACCATCGAAGGCAGGATGTACACCCAGAAGTTGTTGATCAGCCCCAGAGACTTGTTGAGCAGGAAGCTGGGGATCAGCCCGCCCGAAAACCACATGGTAAAGACGATCATGCCCGTCATCACCCGGCGCGGCGGGTAGTACTTCTTCGATAGCGGGTAGGCCAGCAGCGTGGTCACCACGATGTTGAACGTCGTGCCGATCAGCGTGCGGGCGATGGTGGTCATATAAGAATTGACGATATTCGAGCCGGAGGACAGGATGAACTTATAGCCCGACCAGTCGAATGTCTGCGGTATCAGGCGCAGCGGATGCAGCGCGCGCTCGAACTCCGGCGTCACGGAGCGCCCCAGCACGAAGAGGATCGGGTAAATCATGATTGCGCACAGCAAAACCATGACGACGTCGTTGACCGCGAGAAACGTCTTCTCGCCTTTTGTAACCGTGCCTGCCATGTAATTTCCCTCCCCCTTCTCAGAAAAGCCCCTCGGCGCCCAGCTTCTTCGCCGCGCGGTTGCTAAATAGAATCATCGCCAGCGCGAGCACCGATTTGACCAGGCCAATCGCGGCCGTGTAGGAAAACTTGGATTCTTGAATGCCGTTTCGGTAGATGTAGGTTTCAAACACGTCGGAAACCTCGTAAACAGAGGGGCTGTAGAGGTTGAAGATCTGGTCGAAGTTGTCGTCGAACATCTTGCCGATCTGCAGGATCAGCATGATCGCGATGATCTCGGAGATGGCGGGAAGCGTGATGTGGAGAATCTGCTGTAGCTTGTTTGCGCCGTCCACGCGAGCCGCCTCGTACTGCTCCTGATCGATGCTGGTGATCGCGGCCAGGTAGACGATGGAGCCATAGCCGATGCTCTTCCAGATTTCGCTCAGGATGAGGATCGGGCGGAACCATTGCTTGCTCGTAAGGAAGTATACCGGCTGGCCGCCGCATAGCTTGATGAGGGCGTTGATCGCGCCGTTGTCGGGCGAGAGCAGGGTGTTTAGCAAGCCGGCCACGACGACCCAGGAGAGGAAGTACGGCATATATGTCACCGTCTGCACCGTGCGCTTGAACCAGGTGGTGCGGATCTCGTTGATCATCAGCGCCAGCAGGATCGGCGCGGGGAAGCTGAAGAGCAGCCGCAGGATGCTCAGGTAGATCGTGTTGCCAAAGACGCGCTTACAGTAGATCGACTTGAAGAACACCTCAAAGTTCTTGAGTCCTACCCAGTCGGCCTGCATGATCGCCGAAAAGCCGCCGGCCGCGCCCTTGTAGTTTTTAAAGGCGATGACGATGCCGTACATCGGCACGTACTTAAAGAGCAGGAAAAAACACAGGCCCGGCAGCACCATCAGGTGTAAATAGCGGTATTCGACGACGGCGTGCCAAATGCGCTGCCCCAGCGTCTTTTGAAGCGGCCCCCTTGCAGGCGCAATGTTCGTGGCTTTCATGGCTTGACCCCTCTTCTGTCGCAAATATGCCCGGCACGCATGCGCCGCCGGCGGGCTTTCATGTGGTTTCAATTATACAAAGCATGATCGCGCACTAAAAGCGCAAAAGACGCATAAAACATGCAGAATCAATCATCCTGCGCGCAAAAGTGTGGTAAAATATCCCCAGGCTCCGTCCGGCCAGGATAAGCGTTTTTGCGCGAATGTTCGTCGAAATCGCGATGACCGCACTGGCCTGCGACTGTATAATGAATAGACAAACCAAAAGGAGGTTTACCCCATGACGTACATCCCCGCCGAAACGCGCTACGACGCTCTGCCCTATCGCCGCTGCGGGCGCAGCGGTCTCAAGCTTCCGGCCATCTCGCTGGGTCTTTGGCACAACTTTGGCAACATCACGCCCTTTGGCGTGCAGCAAAGCCTGCTTCGCACCGCCTTTGACAACGGCATTACGCATTTTGATCTCGCCAACAACTACGGCCCGCCCTACGGCGAGGCGGAGCGCAACTTCGGCGTCCACATGGACCGCGATTGGCGGCCCCACCGCGACGAGCTGGTGATCTCGACCAAAGCCGGCTACGACATGTGGAAGGGTCCGTACGGCGATCATGGCAGCCGCAAGTACCTTATCGCCAGCCTCGATCAGAGCCTTAGGCGCATGCACCTCGACTACGTGGACATCTTCTACCATCACCGTCCCGACCCCGATACGCCGATCGAAGAGACGATGGGCGCGCTCGACCAGATCGTGCGCTCGGGCAAGGCGCTCTACGTCGGCCTTTCCAACTATAGCGCCGAGCAGACGGCCGAGGCGGTGCGCGCGCTCAAAGCGCTCGGCACCCCCTGCCTCATCCACCAGCCCAATTATTCCATGCTCAACCGTTGGATCGAGAGCGGCCTGACCGACGTGCTGCGCCGCGAGCAGGTCGGCTGCATCGCGTTCGCGCCGCTGCAAAACGGGCTGCTCACCAGCAAATACCTGAAAGGCATCCCCGCCGATTCGCGCGCCGCGCACGACCCGCGCTACCTGCATGCAAGCGACATCACGCCCGAAAAGGTCGCCAAGATCGAAAAGCTGAACGAGATCGCCCTCTCGCGCGGGCAGAGCCTCGCCCAGATGGCGCTGTGCTGGGTGCTGCGCGACGAAGTGGTCACCTCCGCGCTGATCGGCGCCAGCCGCCCAGAGCAGATCGTAGAAAACGCGGCGGCGCTTCAAAACGCCGGTTTCACGCCCGAGGAGCTAAAGCGCATCGACGCCATCCTGGCGCACCCGCAGGAGGCGTGAACCGGGGCCCCGTCCCTTCGCGATGAGCGAAGGCGCGGGGCCTTCCCCTTTACTTAGACGATACGGAGCGTCTTTGGATGGTGGCTGAGCACCTCGCACCCGTCCTTCGTGACGCAGACCAGATCCTCGATGCGCACGCCGAACTGCCCGGGCAGGTAGATGCCCGGTTCGATGGAAAAGCACATGTTCTCCTCCACCGGCAGCTCGCGCCCGTTCACGTCGAACGGCTCCTCATGGTAATCGATACCGATTCCATGGCTTGTGCGGTGCGGAAAATAGGCCCCGTAGCCCGCGCGCTCGATGACGCCGCGCGCCGCCCGGTCGATCTCGCCGATCGGCACGCCCGGGCGCACCGCGGCGATGGCCGCGAGATTGGCTTCTAATACAGTATCATAGACCTCGCGCTGCTTTTCCGAGCAGCGCTTAAAAAAGACGGTTCGCGTCATATCGCTGTAATAGCCGTCGATGCGCTTGCCCGTATCCACGCTCACCGCGTCGCCCGGGCGCAGCGCCGCCTTGCCGGGCGCGTGGTGCGGCTGCGCCGACCCTGCGCCGAAGCAGACCATCGGATCGCCCTGAAAGCGCCCCACGCCGCAGCGCTCAAAGCCGTCGGAGAAAACAGCGCCGAGCTCCAGCTCCGTCATCCCCTCTTGTAGACGGCCGAGCGCGTCTGCAAAGACGCTGTCCGTGATCGCGCTCGCGCGGCGCAGGCGCTCGACCTCGTCCGGCTCCTTGATCATCCGCGCCTCCTCCACACAGGAGCTGACCGCAAACTCGATGCCCGGTCGCGCGCGCATCAGCGGCAGCAAAAAGCGGCTATGCAGGAAGCCGTCCACGCCCGTGCGCCCGTCCGCAAGCAGGCCGGACAGCGCAGGAATCGTCTCGCCCGTATCGCTGTAGACGGTAACCTCGCAGCCCTTGGGCCGAATCTCCGCCAGCATATAGCAGAGCATCCGGCATGCATCCGGCGTGACCACCAGCGCATCCAGCCGGTCGTGCGGCTCGACCCATTGCCCGGTAAGGTAATAAATGCCCTGCGGCTGCGTGACAACCACCTGCTCAAGCCCGTGCGCCGCCATGTGCGCGCGTACGCGCGCCAGCCGGTTTTCGATCATAGCCTTCACCCTTCCAGTGTTCATTTTATTCTATGATAACACAAAAACGAGGCGTTTTCAGGCGTCGAACGTGCAAAAAAGGAGCCAAATCGATCGACTTGTTTTGTACTTTTCTCCGCGAGGATAAAAAGGTCGTTTTTGCACGATTTCTGCGCCTTTCCTCCATGCAAAAGCGGCAGGCATGCGCTATGATGGGTACTGCTATCAAGATCACACGCGAAGGAGGAGTTCAAACCGTGAGTGTATCGCTGCCGGCGCGCATAGACGAATGGCTGGCCGCCCATCGGCGGGAGATCGTCGGCGACCTTGCCGATCTTGTCGGCATTCCCAGCGTCTCCCTGCCGGGCGACAGCGTCGCCCCCTTCGGCCAGCCCTGCAGGGATGCGATCGACCACATGCTCGCCCTGGGGCGGCGCCATGGGTATGGCACGCACAATTACGACTATTACGTAGGCGCGATCGAGTTTGCCCGGGGCGACGCCGCCGTCGGCTTCTGGGCGCATCTGGACGTCGTGCCCGTCCCCGACCCGGATGCCTGGGACTACCCGCCTTTTCGTGCCACGGTGGTAGAGGACCGCTATATCATCGGGCGCGGCGTACAGGACAACAAGGCGCCCGCCATCGGCGTCTTTCACGTAATGAACTGCCTGCGCGATCTGGGCGTCGCGCTGCGACACGGGTATACGCTCTACCTGGGCACCAACGAGGAATGCGGCATGGAGGACGCGCGCTATTTTGCCGCGCGCTACCCCTGCCCCGATCTGTCTATCGTACCGGACAGCGGCTTCCCCGTCTGCTGCGCCCAACGCGGGGCGATGACGCTGCGCCTGAGCGTCCCCTTTGTCCCGCGCGTGCGCATCGAGATGAGCAACAACCCCTCGGTGACGCCGGAGGAAATCACGGCGCTGCTCTCGGGGGGTGAGACGATTCGCGTTCGGGGGCGCAGCGCGCACGTGTACGACGCCGCAGGCAAGGACAACGCGGTGATCCAGATGTTGAACGCGCTCTCGCTGCGCTACCCCGGCCAGGCGGACGCGCTGCGCGCGCTCGTCGCGCTGTCAGACGCCACGGACGGCGCGCCGCTCGGCCTCTCGTTTACGGACAGCCTCTCCGGCCCGCTCATGATGGCGCCTACGCGCATGGATGCCGCGGACGGGCGGCTGTGCATAGACGTCTTCGCCATCCTCCCCGTCACGTGCGACCCGGACGCGCTCATACGCGGCGCTTCGGCCGCCTGCTATTTGAAAGGCGTCGGCGTCGACGTCCTGCGCCTGCGTAGGCCCGTGAGCTTCCCCAGCGCGCATCCGGTCGTCGGCCTGCTCACCGACACCTATAACGAGGTCATGCATACGCAAAGCGCGCCGTTCGCCATGTCCGGCGGCAACTATGCCGCCTGCCTGCCAAACGCGTTCGGCTTCGGCCCCGGCATGCCGGGCCGCGCATTCCCCCGCCATATCTTCCGCGAGGGCCACGGCGATTACCACCAGTGCGACGAGAGCGAGGACATCGAGCGCCTGCTCGACTTCATGCGCGTCTACGCCATGAGCGTCGTCCGGCTCGACGCACTCGACGCGCTATCGATTAAAGGAGTCAACCATGGAAACGAAAAACTATCTGGCGATCCTGCGCGCGGAGCTTAGGCCCGCCCTGGGCTGCACGGAGCCCATCGCCGTCGCGTTGGCCGTCGCGCGGGCCCGCGAGGCGCTGGGCGGCATGCCGGACGCCGTCCGCCTGCGCGTAAGCCGCAATATCCTCAAAAACGCCATGGGCGTAGGCATTCCGGGCACCGGGATGGTCGGCCTGGAGGTCGCCGCGGCGCTCAGCTGCGTCGCCGGGCGCTCCGCCTACGGGCTGGAGGTGCTCGCCGGCGCCGGCGAGGAGGATTGCGCCCGGGCGCGCCGCTTGGCCGCGCAGCGCCTCGTGCAGGTCGAGGCCAAAGAGACGGACAAAAAGCTTTACATCGAGGCGGAGCTCACGCGGGGCGGCCACACGGCGCTATGCGTCATCGAGGATACGCATATGAACATCGTCCTCGTCACGCTCGACGGCGCCGTGCTCGAACGCGGCCAGCCCCAGGGGCAGCACGCAGGCGCCGCGGCGGAGCACGCGCTGAGCGTCGCGGGCATCTACCGATTCGCCACGACGGTAGACGCGGGCGAGCTGCAATTTCTGCGCGACGTCATTCAAATGAACGAGGCCGTCGCCCAGGAAGGATTGCGCCGTGATTACGGCATGCGCGTCGGTCGGGTGCTGCGTGGGGACGGCCCCGAGAGCGAGGTTTCGCTCAAGGACTATGCCGTCGCCTACACCGCAGCCGCCGCGGACGCGCGCATGGCGGGCTGCACGCTGCCCGTCATGAGCACCGCGGGCAGCGGCAACCAGGGGCTCACGGCCACGCTGCCCGTCGTAGCGGTCGCCCGCCGCTTAGATCTCGATGAGGAAAGCCTGCTGCGCGCGCAGGCGCTCAGCCAGCTGATTACGATCCACATCAAGACGCATATCGGGCGCCTGTCGCCGCTGTGCGGCTGCGCCATCGCGGCCTCGATCGGCTCATGCTGCGGCGTCACGTATCTGCTCGGCGGCGCGCTCGAGGCCATGCAATGCGCCGTCCAAAACATGATCGCCGACATCTCCGGCCTCATCTGCGACGGCGCCAAGTCCGGCTGCGCGCTCAAGATCGCCACGTCGGTCGCCAGCGCCATGCAGTGCGCGCAGCTCGCCCTAGCGGGCGTCAGCGCCGGCTGCCTGGACGGCATCATCGCTACGGACGTCGAGCAGACGATCCGTAATCTGGGCAGCCTGGGCAACCTGGGCATGCAGACCACCGACCGCGTCATTCTGGATATGATGATCGCAAAGTGAAGAGAGGAATGGAAAAACGATGAACAAGCGCGAAAGAGTCCTGGCCGCCATGCACAATCAACCGGTCGACCGCCCGCCGGTGGGCTTCTGGTTCCACTTTCAGGCGGAGCAGGGCGTGGGCGAGGCCTGCGTGCAGGCGCACCTGGATTACTACAACCACATCGACGTCGATATGGTCAAGATCATGTGCGACGGCTACTTCGATTACCCGAACCCTGTGGCCAAGGCGGTTAAGGAACCAGAGGACTGGTACCGGATGCAGCCGCTCGGCCCGGATTCGCCCTTTATCCGCGAGCAGATCGAGCGGGCCAAGGCCGTCAAGACCGGCCTCAAGGACGACATGGTGGTCATCTACAACGTGTTCGCGCCCTTCTCCCTCATCCGCTTCGGCACGAGCGACGAGCTTGTGACCCGCCATCTGAGGGAGAACCCCGCGGCCGTCCAGTACGCGCTGGACGTCATCGCCAAGGACGCCGCGCTGCTCAGCGAGCTGCTCGTCACCGAGGCGGGCATCGACGGCATCTACTACTGCGTGCAGGGCGGCGAGAAGGACCGGATGAGCATCGAGGCGTACAAGCGCCTCATCGGCCCGTCGGACCTCGCCGTCATCGAGCATGCGAACAGGTTCAGCGATATCAACGTGCTGCACTGCTGCGGCTGGGCCGGCATCCCCAATCACCTGGAGGTCTGGCAGGCCTATCCCGCCAGGACGATCAACTGGGCCTGCTTCGTAGAGGACGTGGATCTCACGCAGGGCAAGGCCTTCTTCGGCGGCAAGTGCGTGCTCGGCGGCTTTGACAACCGGCCCTGCGGCGTGCTCTTCTCCGGCAAGCGCGAAGAGGTCGAGGCCTATACCCGCGCGCTCATCGAAAAGGCCGGTACGACCGGCGTCATCCTCGGCGGCGACTGCACGCTGCCCGCGGACATCGACAAGCAACGCATCGGCTGGGTCGTGGAAGCTGTTCAAAAGATGGCGTAATGTACCCAAAAAGATCCGGGAACAAAATGTTCTCGGATCTCTGCGTGTCGACAAAGTGGCGTACGCCACTTTGTCGAGGATACGGGTAATTTTTTCGCTCCGCAAAACTGCGTTTTGCTCCGGAAAAAGCCCCGCCCGCCCGGCAAAGCCGGGCGATACGATTAC
>JAEYAR010000164.1 GCA_023404715.1 Bacillota bacterium
CCTCGGAGGCAAGGTAAAGAAGCCCTTTGGCGAACTGCCTGTATCGTAAACATCCGCTGCCCATCACCAAAAGGGATAGATGCGTCATCCATCCGCCCTGTTTACAGAAGGCAACAGCCCAATCTGGTGCTTTTTTGCGCATTATACGACGCCTCCTTGATTTTGAAAAAAGGCTGTCGCGTCCTGATGCGGCAGCCTTTTGTGATGCATTGCGTGTTATTTTGCGGTCGCCTGCTGCACCAACTGATCCAGCATCGTCTGCAGATCAGCGGTAGTGTGGGCCTCCAGTTCCAATCCGAACGCTTCAGCGGGCGTCCAGTAGGCGCCCAACACGTGTTGGCTGACAGCATAGGCGCTTTGAGCGGCGAGGGCCGTGAGTGCAGGGTCGGCGGCCACTGCATCGGAAGCGGCGGCACGGATGTTGGATGGGCCATAGCCCAGCAATTCAAATCGCCGCAGTTGAGCCTTCTCGCTTGTCAGATACTCCGCCAGCATCATCGCTTCCACAGGATGGGCAGTTTGGGTATTGATGCCTATAATTTTACATCCCAAAAAGGACCCCATTTGAACCTGCCCACCGCCGCAGGTGAATGTCGGCAGTTTGGCTGCGCCGAAGTTTTCGCCAAGCTTATCTTTGATTGCGGCGGAAGTCCAGGGGCCGCTTATGCCGGCGCAGATTGTGTCGCCGATAGCGCCTTGCAGCACGCTGTCGTCGCCGGTCATAAACGCAGGATCGTTGCAGAAAGCACGGATGGCCTCCGCAGCCGCCAAGCCCTTCGGACTATTGAAGTCACACAATTGATTGCCTTCGGCATCCAGCGTCAGACTACAGCCATTTCCCAAGAAAAAGGAAGCCAGATACCAGCCGTTGGATACGTCCATGTGTACGAACTTGCCCGCTTTACCCGCTGCCGCCAGCAGGCCGTCAAGCGTCTTGACATCCTCTTGGGTCAGCACGGATTTATCGTAGTAGAGGTAATAGCCGTTGTCCGCAGTCATGGGATAGCCGTACAGCACGCCGTTGTAACTGGCAGCATCGATGGTGCCGGCGGCATTGGCAGCCACGATGGCATCCTTGTTGCGGGTAACCTCGTAAAGGGCATCTGCCTGTACGAGGGTGATGATCTGGTCGTCGGGAAAGGAAAACACGTCCGCGGCAGCGGCGGGGTCTTCCAGATAACGAGCCTGCGCGTCGGCTTCACCTACGACGCCG
Organism: Bacillota bacterium; assembly: GCA_023404715.1. GTDB lineage: Bacteria > Bacillota > Clostridia > Christensenellales > Aristaeellaceae > Beduinella. The sequence goes on from JAEYAR010000164.1 coordinate 1,214, forward strand.
TAGGTAAACGCCCAGGTTTGCTGGGGATGTTCGGCGGCAAAGGCTTCGCACAGCTCAACCAGCAGCGCTTGATCGGTTTGGCTGCCCCAGACCTTCAGTTCGATAGTCTCCGCGTCGGCACAAGCGCCTACGCCGCTCAGAAGGAGTACCATCAAAATGGAAATTAGCTTCTTCATACAAATCCACCTCCGTTTTTTGTGGTTAAAAACCTTATAGCCGTATTATTTCATCATTGTTACCTTACGTCAACGAAAATATGGGAAAGCGCTTTCTTTTTCGATGTTCGACTCGCATGCGGCACAAACGCCCAAGCCCTGATAAACACCATAAAAACTAAGGGTCGGTTGCGCGATGGGGCCGGATGCGGTATAATAAGACAAGCCTAAAAGCGAACGGGAGGACAGGCATGTTTTTATTGGAGCTTCTGCGCGACGACCCGCTAAAATTTTTAGATTTCTCGCTTTACCGCGTACCCGCGGTTTTGATCGCGCTGTGCTGCCACGAGTGGGGGCATGCGTTTATCGCTTATCTGTGCGGCGACCCGACCGCCAAGCTGATGCACCGCATGACGATCAACCCCTTGCGCCATCTAGACCCTGTCGGCACGCTTATGCTTTTCTTTCTGGGGTTTGGTTGGGCCAAGCCCGTCCCCGTCAACCCCTATAACTTTAAAAATGGGCGCTGGGACGACCTAAAGGTCTCCATCGCCGGCATTGCGGTTAACCTGATCATCTTCCTCGTCTGCACGCTGTCGCTCGTAGCGCTGACGTATGTGATCTGGGTGCCGGAGGTGCGGACGTATTATACGCTCGGCGATCTGATGGGCATCAATAGCGGCGTGACGCTGAACATCATGTACGGTTACGGTGATCTTTATGTAGAGCTGATGCAGCACCCGCAGCTGCTGCCCCTGGTGCGCCTGCTGATGCAGATCGCCCAGATCAACCTATACATCGCGCTGTTCAACCTCGTGCCTGTGCCGCCGCTGGACGGTTACCACGTGCTCAACGACCTCGTCCTCAGGGGGCGTTGGCAGATTACGCAGCGTCAGGCGCAGATCGGCATCGGCGTCGTCATGGCAATCTCATTTTTTACCGACTGGCTCGCTCGCGCGCTGAACTTTGCCGCCACCGGCATCCAGACGTTCATCTTACGCTTCTTTATGTGAGGATTACATGGCCTATATCATTCAGCTCAAACAGTTTGAAGGGCCCCTGGACCTTCTGCTGCACCTGATTACCCGCGCCCAAATCGATATATGCGACATCTTTATCTCGGAGATCACCGAACAATACCTGGAAGCGATGGGCGACATCGCTTCGCTGGATATGGATACGGCCAGCGAATTTCTCGCGATGGCGGCGACGTTGCTGGAAATCAAATCGCGCGCGCTGTTGCCGCGTCCGCCCGATCCGGAGGAGGAGGGGGAGGAATCGCCTGAACAGGCGCTCATCCGGCGCCTCAACGAATACCGCCTCTACAAGCAAAGCGCCGGGCAGATGAAGGATTTTGAGAAGGCTGCGCAAGCCGTCTTTTCCAAGCTGCCGGAGGAGTATCCGTTGCCGCCGCCGACCTTTCAGCTCGACGGCCTGACGATGGAAGGCCTCGTGGCCGCAATCGACCGCATCCTGGCCCGCATTGAGCTGCGCAGCGCGCCGGGGCCGTCGGTGCGCAACATCGCTCGCGACAGCTTTTCTATCGAGGAGTGCGTCTACCGCATCTCGCAACGGATACACAGGGGCCCGGCCTATTTTACAGAGCTGTTCAGCGAGCATCCGAGCCGCGACGAGGTCATCACGCTCTTCATGGCGCTGCTGGAGCTTTTGCGGCTGGGGCGGCTTCATATCGAGCAGGAGCACGTATTTGACGACATCTTGTTATTACCCGGCAGGAGGGAAGCCAGTGGAGCAAACTGAACTGAGCAAAGTGCTCGAGGCGATTCTATTCGTCTCTGGGGAGCCGGTGGAATTGGACGAGCTCGCGAAGGCGCTGGAGATTAGCTCGCTTGAGCTCACGGTCGCGCTCGACGAGCTGGAGGTGTACTATGACCGCGAAAGGCGGGGCATTCGCCTCCTGCGCTTCGGCGACCACGTACAGCTGGGCACGCGGCCGGATTACGCGCCCTATGTCGAACGGCTATTGCAGCCTATTCAAAAGCAGACGCTTTCCCAGGCGGTGATGGAGACCCTGGCCGTCATCGCGTATAAACAGCCGGTGACGCGCAGCGAAATCGAAGCCATCCGCGGAGTCAAGTGCGATTATTCGGTGCAATCCCTAGTCAACAAGCGCCTCATATGCGAGGTGGGGCGTAAGGAAGCCCTAGGGCGGCCCATCCTATACGGAACGACGGATGAATTTCTGCGGCATTTTTGCATATCCTCCCTCGAGGAGCTGCCCAAGGTAGACTTTAACGCGGTCGAAGCGGCGCTCAGCGCCGGCACGCCGGAGGAACCGGCGATATAAAAACGAAGGAAGTGATCGAATGTCTCAAAAGCAAAACCCGCTCAGCAAGCCCCAAAGCCAGCTCGTGCTGCTCATCGCAGGCGACGGCCTGGATTTTGAGGCCATTTCCACCGCGCTCGGCCTTGAAAGCACGGATGTGCGCCACAAGGGCGAGATCATCAACAGATTGCCGGAGGTCGTCGCGGAGCGCGATGAGTGGTATCATGAGATCGAGTTGACGCAGAGCAACGACGTGGACAAAGCGATGAACGATCTGCTGGAGACCCTCGCACTGCATAAAGAAAAACTGGCCGTGCTCAGGGAACGGTACACGATCATCCTGCGCATGCACGTCAAGTCGGACTACGCGCGTATTTTTTATCGATTAATGCCCGATACGCTCGCACGCCTGGCAAAAACCGGCGTGCCGTTGGAGGTATCGGTGCTCTCTTGGGGCAAAATCCCCTTTCAGACCATGAGCGAAACGGAGTAACACAAAAGCGTGGAGGAAACGGATGAAAAAGTTTTTCAAAGAGTTTAAAGCATTTGCGATGCGCGGTAACGTATTGGATATGGCGGTCGGCGTCATCATCGGCGGCGCATTCGGCAAAATCGTATCCTCTCTGGTCGCGGACGTTTTCATGCCGGTGATCGGTATGATTACCGGCGGCGTCGATATCAGCGGGGCGTTTTACGCGCTCGACGGCGGCGCGTACGCGTCCGCTCAAGCCGCTGCCGATGCGGGCGTCGGCACGCTGAATTACGGCGCTTTCGTACAGAACATCATCGATTTTCTACTCATCGCGCTGTGCATCTTTTTCATGATCAAGGTCGTCGGCAAGGTCATGCCCACCAAGGCTGAGCCGCCGAAGGAGACGCCAAAGCTCTGCCCTTATTGCAAGACGGAAATCCATAAAGAAGCCACGCGCTGCCCGCACTGTACTTCCCAGCTGGAGGAATAGCGCGGCATCGCGAAAGAGCGCCTGCCGCAATGACAGGCGCTCTTTCGCGATGAATAGGGGGAAGGGGAATCTATCTGAAATCCCTTTACAGGGTTGTTTTCAGCCCGAGCATATGCTCGATCATGGAAGCGGCGACGGGGCGGGTCAATTCGCCGCGCTGGGCCAGATGGGCGAGCCCATAGCATAGCACGCGTACGGAGGCTTCGACGAACGAAACATCCGCTTCGCCCTCCGAAACGGCTTGGGTCGCTACGCGGCAGAGCACGGGGGCGATGTGGTCGGTGATGCGGGTGACGGCATCTTCGTAAAGCGCCGCGTGCTGAGGCAGGCACAGGTCGGCAAAGAAGGGCGTCTGCTGCAGCCGGGGCCAGATTTCACAGTCCAAGACGGCCTTTAGCTTTTCTTTTCCGGTCAAGGGGGCGCCTGCGATGCGCGAGAGCACGTCCTCGCAATGCGCGGCCCATCCTTCCGCCACCGCCTTGACCATATCGTCCTTGGTCGTAAAGTAATAATAGAAGAGTCCTTTCGCTACATCGACCGCCGCGACGATTTCGGCGACGGAGGTCTTGACAAAACCCTGTACGGTAAACAGCTTGGCCGCAGCTTCGACCATTTCCGCTTTTCTTTCTTCCGGTTTTTTTACGGTACGCATGGGATCGCTCATCCTTCCTTGGTCTTTGGTCCCTGTTGTTCGTTCTCGGTGGTTGTATCATACTGAAACCAGCCTTTTGATTCAAGCGTTAGCCGCCTAATCATTCATTTTCTACGTCGAACCGTCTAAACGGATGCTTCAAATTACAACTGCATTGCTAACTTGCACAATCAGAGCTTGACATCAACCCCCTGTATGCGCTACACTACCGCTAGTAGGGCGGCGCTTAGCGCCGCAAGTAGAATAAGGAGGATTCCCAATGAAGAATCTCAAACGCGCCCTTGGACTCATGCTCTCCCTGATGCTCGTGCTTGCCGCGACGGCCGGCCTGGCAGACGACGGCTCCGTGAAGATCGGTATTTTGCAGTATGTGGAGCACGCGGCGCTGGACGCCGCAACGGAGGGATTTAAACAAGCGCTTTTGGAAAGCGGCTTCGCGCTGGATGCCTTCGACTATAAAAACGCCTCCGGCGACAACGCGACGCTTCAACTGATGGCGGAGCAGTTTGCCGCTGGGGATTACGACCTGGTGCTGGGCGTAGCGACGCCCGCCGTACAGGCGTTGCTCACGGCGATGGGCGAGGATAAGCCTGTGCTGGGCACCGCGGTGACGGATTATGTCTCCGCAGGCCTGGTCGCCTCCAACGAGGCGCCCGGCGGTAACCTGAGCGGCACGAGCGATATGAACCCCGTCGACAAGCAGATCGACCTGCTCATGCAGCTGGTGCCCGAGGCGAAGACCATCGGCATTCTCTATACCTCCAGCGAGGTCAACTCCGAGATCCAGGCCAAGCTGGCGGAGGAAGAGGCAAAGCGTTACAATCTAACGGTCGTCACCAAGACCATCAGCGCGGTAGGCGAGGTGCAGCAGGCGGTCGAATCGCTCGTCGGCCAGGTCGACGCGCTCTACATCCCGACGGACAACATCTGCGCGTCCGCGATGGCGGTCATCTCCTCTGTCGCCAATCCCGCGAAGCTGCCGGTCATCGTCGGCGAGGAAAATATGTGCAACGAGGGCGGCCTTGCCACCATCGGTCTGAACTACACGAAGCTCGGTTATCAGACGGGCGCGATGGCGCTACGGATTCTTAAGGACGGCGCGAAGATCGGCGACATGCCTATCGAAGGCCTTTCCGATGCGGACGTCTACCTCAATCAGGTTACGGCGGACGAGGTTGGCATCACATTCCCGCAGGAGCTGATCGACGCGGCCGTGAACATCGTGAAGGGCGAATAAACGGCAACCATCTCAAAGACACCTGCAAAGGCGGTGGCATTTCGCCATCGCCTTTGGCGGGTTTTGAAAGAGCAGGAGATTTGCACATGTTTTTAGCCAGACTGTGGCAAGCGATGCCCAGCGCCGTTTCCCTGGGCTTTCTTTGGGGCGTCATGACGCTGGGCGTATACATGACTTACCGCATCCTCGACTTCGCCGACCTCACGGTGGACGGCAGTTTCGCCCTGGGCGGCGCCGTGCTCGCACGCCTGGCGACCCTGGGCATGAATCCCTTTCTCGCGACCCTTTTTTCATTTGGCGCCGGCATGGCAGCGGGCGCTTGCACGGGACTCATGCATACAAAATTGAAAATTCCCGGTCTTCTCGCCAGTATATTGACGCAGATCGGTTTATATTCGGTGAACCTTCATATCATGACCAAGGCGAATATTTCCCTCAACACGTTCATCGCGGGCAAGCGCACGAGCCTGACGTTGTTTAATCAGGTGCCGTCCTTCGGCCTGTCCGACAAGATGGTCATCCTGATGTACGGCGGCATCATCGTGGCGCTCGTCATCGGCGTGCTCTGGTGGTTTCTGAATACGGAGATCGGCATCACAATGCGCTCTACCGGCGACAATGAACGGATGTCGCGCGCCCTGGGCGTCAATACGGACGCGATGAAGCTGCTGTGCCTGATGCTCTCCAACGGTCTGGTCGGCCTCTCCGGCGCGCTCATCGCGCAGAACAACTGCGTCGCTACGCTGGATATGGGCGCCGGCGGCATCGTCTTTGGCCTCGCGGCGGTGATCATCGGCGAGGTGCTCTTCCGGCAAAAATCGCTGCTCGGCAAGCTGATCGCGGTTATCTTAGGCTCCATTGTCTATCGCATCATTCAGTCCGTCGTTTTGATTCTCAACTGGCCGCCCGAGGATTTCAAGCTGCTCTCGGCGATCATCATCGCCATCGCGCTGGCGCTGCCCGTGATCTCGGAAAAGCTATCCCCGGTATTGGGCAAAAAGAAGGGCCAAGCCCCCCAGGCGGTCAAAGCAGAGGATGAGCCTGCGCAGGGGCAGGCAAATGACAGCGTGGTGCAGCCCATGGGCGCCGCCGCTGCCGCGGCCTCTTCGCTATCGCTTTCCGGTATTTCCAAGACGTTCAACGCGGGCACGATCAACCAGAAGATCGCCCTGTCCGGCGTCGATTTGGAGCTCGATCCGGGCGATTTCGTCACCATTATCGGCGGCAACGGCGCAGGCAAATCTACGCTGCTCAATTCCGTCGCGGGCGTTTATACCGTAGACGGCGGTCATATCGCCATCGGCAAGAGTGCCGTGACGAAAATTCCAGAGTACAAGCGCGCGGCGCTCATCGGCCGCGTCTTTCAAGACCCCATGATGGGCACGGCGGCGAACATGACGATCGAGGAGAATCTGTCCATCGCCCTGCGGCGCGGCAAACGCCGCACGCTGGCCCCGGCGATCCGCGGCAGCGAGCGCGCGCGTTACCGTGATGCCCTCAGGACGCTCGATCTCGGGCTTGAAAACCGGCTGAAATCGCGCGTCGGCCTGCTGTCCGGCGGCCAGCGTCAGGCGCTTACGCTGTTGATGGCCTCGCTCACCCGGCCGCAGCTGCTGCTGCTCGACGAGCACACGGCGGCTCTTGACCCCAAGACGGCCAAGAACGTCCTCACCTTAACACAGCGCATCGTTCAGGAATATGGATTGACCGCGATGATGGTCACGCATAACATGAAAGATGCTCTGCAATACGGCAACAGAACGATCATGATGCACGAGGGAAAGGTCATTTTGGACATCGACAGCAAGACCAAGAAGCGTCTGCACGTGGACGACTTGCTCGTAATGTTTGAAAGAGCCAGCGGAGACGCGCTCAACAACGATCGTATGCTGCTCTCATAATCAAGCCCACCCCGCGCCGAAAAGCGCGGGGCATTCCAATCGACAGAGGAGGATTTACGATGAGAAAGACTAAAATTGTATGTACCATCGGCCCTGCCAGCGAGGATGTGCAGATGCTGTCCAGCCTCATGGACGCCGGTATGAACGTCGCGCGGCTGAATATGTCGCACGGCAGCTATGACGAGCAACGCCCGCGCATCGAGCATATCAAGCGCCTGCGCCGCGAAAAGAATATCCCGCTGGCCATCATGCTCGACACAAAGGGGCCGGAGGTACGCACCGGCGTGCTCAAGGAAGGCAAGGTAACCCTGACGGACGGCGATACGTTCGTGCTCACGTCGCGCGAGGTCGAGGGCGACGCCAAGGCCGTCTCCGTCACCTATCCGGCGCTGTGCACACATGTCAAGCAAGGTACGCGCATCCTGGTGGACGACGGCTTGATCGGTTTGGAAGTGCTCCGCGTCGAAGGCGGCACGGACATCGTCTGCCGCGTCATCGAGGGCGGCGTGCTGGGCGGCAAGAAGGGCGTATCCGTGCCGGGCGTCGATCTGGAGATCCCCGCCATCAGCCAGAAGGACAGAGAGGACATCCTGTTCGGCATCGAAAACGGCATCGACCTGATCGCCGCTTCCTTTATCAGCCACGCGTCGGACGTCATGTTCATCCGCAAGCTGCTGGAGGACAACGGCGGCGAAAATATCCAGGTCTTCTCCAAGATCGAAAACCGCTTAGGGGTGGATAATTTCGACGAAATCCTCAAGGTTTCCGACGGCATCATGATCGCCCGCGGAGACCTGGGCGTCGAGGTGGATATGGAGGAGGTGCCCGTGCTGCAAAAGGCGTTCACGCGCAAGTGCAACATCGCAGGCAAGCCGGTCATCACCGCCACGCAGATGATGGACTCTATGATGCGCAACCCCAGGCCCACGCGCGCCGAAGCGAACGACGTCGCCAACTCCATCATGGACGGAACCGACGCGATCATGCTCTCCGGAGAGACGGCCTCCGGCAAGTACCCGCTCGAAGCGCTCGGCGCCATGCGCCGCATCGCCAACTACGTAGAGGAGCGCTTCAGCTTTAAACGCATGGCGCAGCTACACGACGTCTCCGAGACGGGGCGGTCGCTCACCAACGCGGTCAGCTATGCCTGCTATACGATGGCGATGGATCTGAACGCTGCGGCGATCATCACGCCCACGCGCGGCGGTTTCACGGCGAGGCTGGTCGCCAAGTACCGCCCATCCTGTCATCTGGTAGCGACGACGGACGAGGAGAGGACCTATCATCAGCTGGGCGTGGTCTGGGGCGTGCAGCCCTTACACATGCCCTCGTCGGGCAATACGGACGACATGGTGCAGTCGTCCGTCGACGCGGTCCGCGATGCGGGCTTCCTCTCAGACGGCGACATCGCGATCATCACGGCGGGCGTGCCGACGGGCGTGAGCGGCACGACGAACTTGATCAAGGTGCACGTGGTGGGCGACGTGCTGCTGCGCGGCAAGGGCGTGGGGACGGCGAGCGCCTCTGGCCGCGTGTGTGTGGCGCACAAGGCGAGCGACCTGGGCAACCGTTTTTCGCCGGGCGACGTGCTGGTGACCTGTATGACGACGAATGAAATGTTGCCCATGATCCGCAAGGCATCCGCCATCATCGTAGAGGGCGACGATTTGACCTGCCATGCGGCGGTCGTCGGATGCGCGCTGGACATTCCCGTCATCCTGGACGGGAGCATGCAGGCGACGCACAAGCTCAAGGACGGCATGAGCGTAACCGTCGATCCGAACTGCGGCTACGTATACAACGGCGATATGACCAAGCGGTAATCGAGCAGGAGGCCAGGGCTTAAAGCCCTGGCCTCCTTACTCGATTATCGTTTTTATTTCTTTTTTCCCTTTAGTGTCGCAAAGTCCAGCCTGTTTTCTTCGCCCTTTAGCAGGCGCCGGATGTTTGCGCGGTGGCAGAAAACCGCAAGCAGGCCGATGAGGACGATGCACACGGCGATGCGCGGATCGAACGGGGTGGAAACGAGGATGACGATGGGGTACAGGCACGCGCTGGCGACGGAGCCGACCGATACGTAGTGGGTCAACGCGACGACCGCGATGAAGAACGCCAGGACGACGAGGGACTGAATGGGATAGAGGTACAGCAGCAGGCCGAAGGACGTTGCGATACCCTTGCCGCCTTTGAAGTGCAGAAGGACGGGAAAGTCGTGACCGACGATCGCCGCCAGGCCTCCGAGCAGCGCGCCGAACTTATCGCCCAGTAACCAGCCGCCGAGCAGCGCGGCGACGACGCCCTTGAGCATATCGCCGATGAGCGTGAGCGCAGCGCTGGAGCGCCCGAGCACGCGCAGCATGTTCGTCGATCCCGCGCTCTTGCTACCGTAATCCCGGATGTCCATGCCCTTTGTGCAGCGTGAAAGCACGACGCCGGTCGAAAAGTTCCCCAGCAGATAGCCGACGGCGAGGACCAAAACGATCTTGAGCATATCAATTCTCCTTTTGCTTTTGCCTTAAGATAAAGCGCAGGGGCGTACCTTCAAAGCCGAATGCCTTTCGAAACTGGTTCTCAAGGTAACGCTCATAGGCAAAGTGCATCAGCGTTTCGTCGTTGATGAACAGTACGAACGTCGGCGGGCAGCTGCTCTGCTGCGTGGCGTAGTAGATCTTCAACCGGCGCCCGCCGCTCACCGGGGGCTGCAGCGCGCTCGTCGCGTCCGAGAGCACGTCGTTGAGCACACCCGTCGTAATGCGCTTGCTGGCCTGCCCGTAGGCGGCCTTGACCGTTTCCAGCACCTTGCCGACTCGCTGTCCGCTGAGCGCTGAAATGAAGAGCACCGGCGCATAGGCCATGAACTTGAGATCCTCGAGCACCTGCTTTTTATAGCTCTCCAGCGTCTTCGTGTCCTTTTCAATGGCATCCCACTTGTTGACTACGACGACGGCGGCCTTGCCTTCCTCGTGTACGTAGCCCGCGATCTTGGTATCCTGCTCAGTCACGCCGTCGTTCGCGTCGATGACGATGACGGCTACGTCGCAGCGGCGGACGGCCGTGAGCGCGCGAACGATGCTGTATCGCTCGATGGAGGCGTCCTCGATCGTTCGCTTGCGGCGGATGCCGGCGGTATCGATGATGTTGTATTGTGTTCCATCCTGCTCAAACTGCGTGTCGATCGCATCGCGCGTGGTGCCTGGGATGTCGGATACCATCGTACGGTTCTGCCCGAGAATGCGGTTGGTAAGGGAGGACTTGCCTACGTTGGGGCGGCCGACGATGGCGACTTGGATGACGTGCTCTTGCGAATCGTCCTCGTCGCCCCCCTCGGGAAGCAGCTTGACGATTTCATCCAGCAAATCGCCCAGGCCGAGCATGTTGGCGGAGGAGATGGCGAGCGGCTCGCCGATGCCCAGCGCGTAAAAGTCGTAGATGTTGTCGTGCATGCCGGCGGTGTCCATCTTGTTCACCACGAGCAGCACGGGCTTGTTCGTGCGCCTGAGCATATTCGCCACATCCATGTCGTCCGCCGTCATGCCGGTGCGTCCGTCCACGAAAAAGAGGATGACGTCGCACGTCTCCATGGCGATCTCCGCCTGACGCCGCATCTGCGAGAGCAGTACGTCGTCTGTTCGCGGGTCGATGCCGCCGGTATCGATCAGGGTAAACTTATGCGTGAGCCATTCAACGTCCGCATAGATGCGGTCGCGCGTGACGCCAGGCGTATCCTCCACGATGGAGATGCGCTTTCCGGTAATGCGGTTGAAAAATGTCGATTTGCCGACGTTGGGACGGCCTACCACGGCAACTAAGGGCTTCGCCATGTCTTATTCCTCCAAACCGCGCAACGCATAGAGCAACTCGGCGCCATCGTTTGGCACCGGGCGGATCGGGATGCGCAGCGCTTCTTGCGCCTGCGCGAGCGTCATGTCGTCCAAAAAGACGTCTTCGCCCGCGCGCAGCATGGATTGTGTAATGAGTATTTCGTCGGCCTGTACGCCGGAGAGCTGAGAGACCAGGTCCTGCCCCGTCAGCAGGCCGGATACGGTGACCGTTTCACCGAAGAAGCGATTGACTATGGGGCGCACACAGAACTCGACGCCAGGAATCGCGTGGGAGCGGACGAGGCGCTCCATGAACGGCGCGACGGACGTACCTGTCGCCATGACGATGCGCCGGGGCCTGGCGCCCGCGTCCTGCGGATCCAGGCGCAGGGCGGTCTCGAACTCCTCCTGAAACTGGCGCAGCAAGCCCACGCCGTTTTCGATCTGTGGAAAGTCTTCATAGGCTTCATAAGGGGGAAGGGGGAGCGCGGCAGTTTGATAAAACTCATCCGAGGGAAAGACGAAACGCGTGCCGCATGCTTGAAGCATCTTTCTTTGCCAGATATGCGCCTTTTCGACGACGGCCTGCGCTTCCAGGCGGGTATAGGGCCTGAGCGGGTATAGCCCCTCGCGGAATTTGGTGAGCCCTACTGGCACCAGCGCCGCGGTCAGCGCAGACGGACAGAGGCTCGTCAGGTCCGCGAGGGTCCTGTCCAGCGCATCGCCGTCGTTAATGCCCGGGCAAAGGACGATTTGGCAGTGAAAGTGAATACCTGCCTGCGCAAAGCGGCGCAGGTGCTCCATGATACGGCCCGCTTGAGCGTGATGCAGCATGCGTTTTCGCAGTTCCGGGTCCGTCGTATGGACGGAGATGTAGATCGGGCTGGCCTTGCGATCGATGATGCGCTGCATCTCCGCGGGGGGCAGATTCGTCAGCGTAACGAAATTCCCCGCGATCAATGAGAGGCGCCAGTCGTCGTCGCGCACGTACAGCGAAGGGCGCATGCCGGGGGGCATCTGCTCGATAAAGCAAAACATGCAGTGGTTGGCGCAGGTCTTCGGATACGTCATCAGCGTCGATTCGAGCGTCAGTCCGAGCGTATCCGCGTCGCTCTTGTCGACCTGAAGCGAATACTGCGACCCATCCTCGCGGGAGAAGAGCAGCGTTAGATGTTTTCGGGCGGTTAAATATTGATAGTCCACCTGGTCGAGCACGGGCGTTTGATTGATCGAAATGAGCGTATCGCCCTCTTTGACGCCGTGCCGCGCAGACACAGAGTGGGGCGCGACGGCGACGATGCGTTGCGGCAAGACGGCATCCTCCTTTATCTGGGCCTCATTGCAAACAAACCCAACTTATTATCGTTTATTTAGGAATCAAAGTCAAGCGTTCAAATCAATCCGATTGAAAAAGCGGGCTGCAAGCAGCCCGCGCCTCGTACAAAATGATTCTTCATTTTGCACGAGGCCGTCGACAAAGTCGACGGCCAAAGCTCATTTGGGCGGTTCATGCTTATCCGGCTTCTTGCCAAACAGGCCGCCTGTGATCTCGCTCGTGTTCCGCTTCAGCTTTTCACCCATCCCCTTCCCGCTGCCCGTAGCGAGAAATGCGAAGAGGAGCACCGCCACGCCGGCGATGACGAGCATCCACACGATGCCGCTGCCGGAGCCTTCGCCGGAGTTGGCCGCGTCCGCTCCGGCGGCGCCGGCCTGACCGGACTGCGCCCCGCCGGCGGCGCTGTTTTTCTGTGCATTTTGTCCCGCCCCGCCGGACGCGCTGCCGCTGACCTCGCCGTAGAGCGTCTTGGAGAGGACGTTTGCCATCAGATCGGCCGAGGCGATGGCGCGCTCCTTGGAGATGGTATGCGTGCCGAACTCCAGCAAAATGGCATGGGGCATGATCTCTTGATTGTAATTGCCCTTGCCGATAAAGATGTCCTTGATCAGCCCGGGATACATCTTATCTGCGACCGCTTTGATCTGCTTGGCAAAGACCCGGTTGGCCTCGCTGTTTTGGTTCGCTTTGCCGACGAGCAGACGCACCTTCGAAACGTTTTCTCCCTCTACGGTATGCGTGTATTCCTCGGGCGCTGGGATGCCGTCCCGATGGATGTCGATAAGCGCGTCCGGGCCTTTCTCCGCCAGCCGCGTCGCCGTTTGGCGTGAACGCCTGTAAGCGCCGCCGTCGTGCGGCAGATGGGTAGATGTGTCCAGCTCGACCGTAATACCGCGCTTTTCCAGCTGCTGCTTGAGCTCCGTCGCCACGTCGTAGATGCCCCCGCGCGTCTCTTTGCTTTCGGTGCCGTCGGTGGGGATGTACGATTCGTCGCTGTGCGTTACGTACAGGGCGATGAGCTTTTTTTGCTCCTGCGCATAGACCGGCACGGCGTCCTGCGCGTCGAGCCAGGAGACGTCGGGCATCTCTTCGTCGCCGCTGAGCGCTGCGACCGCCGTCTTATTCGTCTCGTCGGCGGATTCGATCGTATAGAGCTTGTTGTCCGCGCTGATGTACTCGTCCTGCACGTTCACCGTGCCCGCGATTTGAAAGAGCTGCTCCCCTGATTGCGTAAAGACGGTGTAGCATTCGTCCGCCGTGTCGCCGACGCTCGCCATGGCGCCCGCCGGCTGCGTGAGCAGCGCAGCTAGGATCAAAAAGGACAGGATTTTTCTCATTTTTTACGCCTCCCCGTCGCGACGGCGCCGTCTTCCATGGGCGCCTTGGCCGAGCCGGTCGTCATCCGCTCCAGCAGCTCGCCTACAAACTCCGCCAGAAGCACGGCCAGCAAGCCGGAAATGACGACGGCATCCAGCGCGCCCGCGCTGCCCAGGTGCAGCGTCTGGTCGATTCCATTTGCCCAGTTAACAGCGCCTACGGCGATGTCCGCCAGCAGGACGCCGACCACGCCGGCAAAAAAAGCGGCGCGACGGGACCGGCCCAGCAGATAGGCGATGACGCCCGCCGCCAAGCCGTACACGTAGTTGGGGTCGATGAACGTCTGAATCGGGTCTGCGGGCATAAAGCGGCCTAGGAGGTATACGGCCGCGCCCGTCAGCACGGCGGCCACGAGCGCGCGAACGCGCTCTTTGTTCGTCCCCGCGCGCACGAGCAGGTAGATACAGATCGCAAGCGGAATCAGCGCACCGCCGATGTTGAGCGTGACGCGCCCAAGCGGGATGTCCGGAAGCCATCCGCCAATAAAGATGGCTGCGACCATGAGCAGCGCCTGACGGTCCGTCAGGTACATGCGATCGAGCACGCGCTGACCTATGCCAAACAGGATGAGCAGCGCCAAGACGGTGAGAAGTACCATCCCTATAGACATGACTGCACCTCGTTTCGGGATTTATTGACGAATGTATTATGCGGGATCTGAAAGGAGATTATCCTTTCTGGACGGTATGAATCTTTAAAACCGAGATTGCGGAAAAAAGGAAACTATGATAAAATAAGACTTTAGCGAAAGAGCTGTTTGGGATGAAACGGGAGGATTGTTCGATGGCAAAGCAGTATAATGCCGGGATGCTGAAAGTGCTCGAAGGATTGGATGCGGTACGCATGCGTCCGGGCATGTATATCGGTTCGACGGGCTCAAGAGGCCTTCACCACCTGGTTTGGGAGATCGTCGACAACGCGATCGACGAGGTATCCAACGGCTTTGCCAGCGAGATCAGGGTGGAACTGCACAAGGACGGCAGCGTCAGCGTCTACGACAACGGCCGCGGCGTGCCGGTGGATATCCACCCGCAGCTGGGCATTACAGGCGTCGAGATGGTCTATACCAAGCTGCACGCGGGCGGCAAATTTGACCACGAAAACTACGGCTATTCCGGGGGATTGCACGGCGTGGGCGCTTCTGTCGTCAACGCGCTCTCGAAGTGGATGATCGTCGACGTTTACATGAACTGGACGCATTATCGCATGGAATTTCGCAGCGAATACGACCCGAAAGAGGGCAAGGTGACGGCCGGGCGGCCGGTCGGGGAACTGCAGCGAATCGGCAATACCCGGAAAAAGGGCACGTGCGTGACGTTCATGCCGGACGACTCCATCTTCGAGGAGACCGTTTTCAACGGGGACGTCGTGCGCCGCCGCCTGCGCGAGCTGGCCTATTTAAACAAAGGCATGCGCGTCGTATACGTAGACGAGCGCGTCAAAGAGCCCGAGGAGCGCGAGCATGTCTTTCAGTTCGACGGCGGCCTCGTCGACTACGTGCAATTTCTGGGCAAGGATAAGACGCCCCTTTTCGAGCAGGTGGTCTTCTTCGAAGGAACGAAAGACGACGTGATCGCGCGCGTCGCCTTTCAATACAGCGACAGCTATACGGACAACGTCTTTTCATACGTCAACAACATCCCTACTGCCGAGGGCGGCACGCACGAGATCGGCTTCAAGGCCGCCTATACCAAGGCGTTCAACGACTATGCGCGCAAAATCGGCGCGCTGAAGGAAAAGGACAATAACCTCGCGGGCGAGGACTTTCGCGAGGGGCTGACGGCCGTGCTCTCCTGCTCGGTGCGCAATCCGCAGTTCGAGGGGCAGACCAAGGGGCGTCTGGGCAATACCGAGGTGCGCCCGGCCGTCGAGGCCGTCGTAACGGAGAAGCTGACGGCGTTTTTAGAGGACCTGAAGAATCAGGACCTGTGCCAGAAGATCGTCGAGAAGGCGATTCGCGCGGCCAAGGTGCGCGAAGCCTCGCGCAAGGCGCGCGAGGTGGCGCGCGCGAAAAATCAGCTGGACGCCGCGCCGCTCGTGGGCAAGCTCTCCAGCTGCACGGGGCGGCGGGCCGAGGACAACGAGCTTTTCATCGTCGAGGGCGATTCTGCCGGCGGCTCGGCCAAGCAGGGCCGCGACCGGCGCTTTCAGGCCATCCTTCCGCTGCGCGGCAAGCCGCTCAACGCGGAGAAAAAGCGCATCGATCAGGTGCTGGCCAACGACGAGTTCCGCTCGATCATCACGGCCTTGGGTACGGGGATCGACGAGGATTTTACGCTCGCGCCCCTCAAGTACCATAAGGTCATCATCCTGTCCGACGCGGACCAGGACGGCGCGCATATACGCGCAATCCTGCTCACGTTCTTTTACCGCTATATGCGCGCGCTCGTCACCGAAGGTCATGTCTACATCGGCATGCCCCCGCTTTACCGCGTACAGCGCGGCAAGGATATGCAGTACGCCTACGACGACAAGGAGCTCCGGCGTTTGACCAAGGGAGCGGGCAGGGGCTATACGATCCAGCGCTACAAGGGGCTGGGCGAGATGGATCCGGAACAGCTTTGGGAGACGACGATGAACCCGCAGCATCGCAAGCTCATGCAGGTCACCATCGAGGATGCAGCGGAGGCGGAGCGCATGGTGACCATTCTGATGGGCGATAAGGTAGAGCCGCGGCGCGATTACATCAGCGCGAACGCGAACTTCAATAAGGTGGATACATTCTTGGAGCACGAGGGGGAGGGCGTAAGACATGGGCAGGAAAAGGGATGAGGGGCCGCAGCTGCCGGTCGCGCAAAGCATCGTTCAGGCGCCGATGGAAGAGGTTATGCATCAGTCCATGATCCCCTATGCGGAGCACGTCATCTTGGAGCGCGCGCTCCCGCGCGTGGAGGATGGGCTCAAACCCGTTCAGCGCCGCATTCTCTTTACGATGAACGAGCTGGGCATGACGCCGGACAAGCCGCACCGCAAGTGCGCGCGCATCGTCGGCGACTGCCTGGGTAAATACCATCCACATGGCGACACCTCAGTGTACGACGCGATGGTGCGTATGGCGCAGCCCTATAGCCTGCGCGGCCTGCTGGTCGACGGGCACGGCAACTTCGGCTCGATCGACGGCGACAGCGCCGCCGCGATGCGCTATACCGAAGCGCGCATGGCGCCGCTCGCGCTGGAAATGCTGCGGGATATCGATAAAGATACGGTCTCCTTCAGCTTTAACTTCGACGATACCCTCAAGGAGCCCGACATGCTGCCCGCGCGATACCCGAATTTGCTGGTCAACGGGGCTTCGGGCATCGCGGTGGGCCTGGCGACCAACATCCCGCCACACAACCTGCGCGAATCCATCGATGCGGTGATCGCACAGATGGAAAACCCCAAAATCACCCTGGATGAGCTGATGGAGATTTTGCCCGCGCCGGACTTTCCTACAGGCGGCTACCTGCTGGGTACGCCCGAGCTGCGCCGCGCCTACGAATGCGGGCGTGCCAAGCTCACGGTTCGCTCGCGCGTTCATGTCGAGGATGGCCCCTCAGGCCGCAAGCTGCTCGTGATCACGCAGGTGCCCTACCAGGTGCCCAAAGCCGCGATGCTGGAAAAGATCCTGCGCCTGAGCGAGGAGCGCAAGGCGCAGCTGGGCGGCATCCACGACATTCGCGATGAATCGGACCGCACCGGTCTTCGCGCCGTCATCGAGCTCAAGCGCGATGTCGATCCAGATAAGATCTTGGCAGTGCTCTACAAGTATTCCGATTTGCAAGTCACGTTCGGCGTGAACATGGTCGCCATCGCCAACGGCAAACCCAAGCAAATGGGGCTGCAGGAGATCATCCGCTACTACATCGAGCACCAAAAGAGCGTGGTCACCCGTCGAACGCGCTATGAACTCTCTCAGGCGAAAGCGAGAGAGCATATCTTGCAGGGGCTGATGATCGCGGTCGACAATCTGGACGAAGTCATCGCGCTCATCCGCAGGAGCAAGAACGCAAAGGAGGCGAAAGAGGGCCTGATGGTCCGCTTTGCGCTCACGGAAGTGCAGGCGCAGGCGATTTTGGATCTACGCCTTCAGCGCCTGACCGGGCTGGAAATCCTGACGCTGCGCAAGGAGTACGAAGAGGTACTGCGCCTGATCGACCGATTGGAGGGGATTTTAAAGAGCGAAAAAAAGCTGCTGGGCGTCATCAAAAAGGAAATGCTCGAGATCAGGGATCGTTTCGGCGACGAGCGCCGCACGCAGATCATCAGCGACGACTCGGGTTCGCTCGTCGAAGCGGACGACCGGCCGGAGCCGGAGGAGACCGTCTTTATGCTCACGCGCGGCGGCCAAGCGCGCCGCATGACGCCCAAGGCCTTTGAAAAGACGGAATTCAAGACGCCGGACGATCAGCCGCGCTATCTCATGCGAATCAAGACCGATCATACGCTCTATTTCTTTACCGATGCGGGCAACTGCTATCCGGTTCCCATTACGTCCGTCCCGGACATCGCCCGCCCGAAGGACCGCGGGCTCACGCTGGGCGGCCTGCTCATGGGCCTTGAGGAGAAGGAGCAACCCGTACAGGTGCTAGCGGTCCCCGCGGGCGGGCTGGACCAGACGGGCGACTTGCTCTTTGTGACCCGCATGGGCATGATCAAACGCTCCAAAGCCGCGGATTATGCGGTGCGCAAGGCGAAGTTTGCCGCCCTCAACCTCAAGGAGGGCGACGCGCTGCAGGCGATGCACGTGCTGTCGGATGAGCCGAACATAATCCTCCTCTCGAAAAACGCGATGTCCATCCAGTTCGTCCTGTCCAGCGTGCCGGTCACCGGGCGCACGACGGCGGGCGTGAGGGCGATGGCGATCGAGCGCGGCGATGCGGTCCTTTGGTCCGCGCCGGTCTATCCGGAGGGCGAAATCATCATATTCAGCGACCGCGGATATGCCAAACGCGTTCTCGCGCTGGATTTTGACATTCAAAACCGCAACGGCAAGGGGCTGCGCGCCTTTACCTTCAACAAAAACGCCTCGAACGGTACGCAGGTGGCCGGCGCCCTGTACGTGCGCGAGCCGTACGACTTCACCGTCTACCAGCAGGGCGGCATCGAATCGACCATGAATACCGACGCCGTCATGATCGAACCACGCGCATCCAAGGGGCGCCCCTACGTCATGGCGCTGATGGACGACGTCGTCGTCGATGTGAAAGCAAAAATTCAGGAATAAAAAGCATACATTTTCCGTTTTAAAGCGTCATATAATAGCAGTGGGCTGCAGCACGAGGTCATCGCCGCCGCATCCATCCGTTCTAATGCGGCCTGCCCGGTCATACAGATGGGGCAGAGCAAAAACGGAGGCGATGCACATGGCGGAAAAAAAGACCCATCCTGGAAGATTGCAGCGCATTGCATTGGTCGCATGCTTAGCCGCGGTGTCCTTTGTTTATTCAGGCATGACGGGCTCAGGTGATGTCATGACAGCGGCGGCAAAGCGGGAATTGCCGGTTTACAACGTCGATACGCAGGAAAAGGTGCTTTCTATCAGCTTTGATGCTGCCTGGGGCAGCGCGCATACCGAAAAAATACTGGACATCCTGGATGAGTACGACGTGCGCACGACGTTCTTCCTCGTGGGCTTCTGGTCTGAAAAGTACCCGGAGCTCGTGCAGGAGATCGTGCTCCGCGGGCACGAGATCGGAAATCACAGCGCTACGCATCCGCATATGTCCAAGCTATCCGAGGCGCAGATCAAAGAAGAACTGAAGAAGGCAAGCGATTTGGTGGAGCATATCACCGGAAAGCCCACAACGCTCTTTCGTCCGCCTTATGGCGAATACAACGACGCCGTCGTGCGCGTGAGCCGTGATGAAGGCTACGAGTGCGTACAGTGGAACGTGGATTCGCTGGACTGGAAGAATCGCGGCGTAGACGACATGATCAAGCAATGTACAAAGAGCATCCACCCGGGAGATATCGTGCTGTTCCACAACGACTCCAAATACATCGTGGAGGCGCTGCCCACCATCCTCAAAACGTACACGGAGGCTGGGTACAAGATCATCCCCATCTCGGAGCTCTTGCTGAAAGGTGAGACGTGGATCGATCATCAGGGAACGCAGCACCTGCAAACCGCTGCGCCGCAAGCGAAACCATAAGGGGTGATACGATGGAGAACATGGTCAATACACTGCGCCTGACCGGGCAGATCGTCGACACGCCGCAGGTCGGACATGAGGCATTCGGCGAAAAGTTCTACTACCTGACGTTTGGCGTGCCGAGATTATCCGGCACGCAGGATCTGCTGCCCGTCACGATCTCGGAGCGACTGCTCGAGGAAGGCGAGCTCACGCAGGGCGCGACGCTTTCCATTGAGGGGCAAGTGCGCTCCTACAACAAGATTATCGAGGGCGCCGGAAGGCTGCTCATCACGGCGTTTGCGCAAAAGCTCCTTCCCGTCGACGAAAAGGAGAACCCCAATCAGGTTCACCTGACGGGAACGCTGTGCAAGATGCCCGCTTACCGCACGACGCCGTTTGGGCGGGAGATTGCGGACCTCATGCTGGCCGTCAACAGGGCGTACGGCAAGAGCGATTACATTCCCTGCATTACCTGGGGACGCAGCGCGCGTTTTGCTTCCCGGCTCAAGGTGGGCGATCACATCCGTTTGAGCGGGCGGCTGCAGAGCCGGACCTATCAAAAACAGCTGTCCGACGGCACGGTGACCGAAAAGACGGCGTATGAGGTCTCGGTCGGCCATCTGGAGGTCGTCTCCGAGGAGGCGCTGCATCCGGCCGTGCCGCTGGAGCACGAAAAGGCGATTTCGGAGCAAGCCTAAACTTTTGCGCAAGACCCCATTCTTTGCCCGCAGGCGCGGGCATCTTTTTTGTTTTCATTTATCTGAGACGGCGGGTTTTCAATCGCGCGATTTAATACGGTGAATTGTAATCTTTTTTTATGGGCAGATTTATGGTATAATATATCGTAAGTAGGGGCTTTCGGCCCTTTATAAACCGTCGACATACGAAGAAGCATGGAGGGCCGCGCTTTGTTTGAATCAAAAATTAAAAACGCCCAAACCGATTTGCTGGTAAAGGCGATCCTTTCCCTCAAGACGCAAGAGGAGTGCTACCGCCTTTTTGACGACTTATGCACCATCCACGAGGTACAGGCGTTGGCCCAACGCATCGAGGTCGCGCGACTCTTGCGCGAGCGCATCACCTATCACGACATCGCCGAGCGCACAGGCGCCAGCACGGCGACCATCAGCCGCGTCAACCGCTGCCTCACCTATGGCGCAAACGGCTATAATACGGTGCTCGACCGTATGGAGAAGGAGTAATCATGGACTTAACTGCATTGAATCGCGAACAACGTCTTGCCGCCGAAACGCTGGAGGGCCCGCTGCTCGTGCTGGCCGGCGCCGGCTCTGGAAAGACGCGCGCGCTGACATACCGCATCGCAAACCTGCTGAGCCAGGGCGTCCCGGCGTGGCAGATCCTGGCCATCACATTCACCAACAAGGCGGCGCGCGAGATGCGAGAGCGCCTTGAGAAGCTCGCGGGAGAACAGGCGCAGGAGGTGTGGGTCTCCACCTTCCATGCGAGCTGCGCGAAAATCCTGCGCCGCGACATCGAAAAGATCGGCTACTCTCGCTCCTTTACGATCTACGACGACGACGATCAGATGAGCGTGATCAAGGACCTTCTGAAAAAACAAAATATCGACGATAAATTCCTGCCCGCGCGCGAGGTGAAGAGCAAGATCTCCGACGCCAAAAACAAGCTGCAAAACCCGCAGGAATGGTTCGACGCCTCTGGCCGCGATTACCGCATGCAGATGATCATGGATCTGTACACGGCCTATGAAGAGCGCCTGAAGGCCGCCAACGCCCTGGACTTCGACGATCTGTTGGTCAAGACGCTCGAGCTGTTCACCCTGCATCCTCCGGTGCTCGAAAGCTACCAGCGCCGGTTTCATTACATCCACGTGGATGAATATCAGGATACCAATTATGCGCAGTATATGCTCGTAAAGCTGCTGGCGGGCGAATACCGCAACCTGTGCGTGGTCGGCGACGACGACCAGTCGATCTACGGGTGGCGCGGCGCGGACGTGCGCAACATCTTAGATTTTGAAAAGGACTTTACGGATTGCAAGGTCATCAAGCTCGAGCAAAACTACCGCTCCTCCGCCAACATCCTCGACGCCGCCAACAACGTCATCGCGCACAATGCAGGCCGCAAGGAAAAGGCGCTGTGGACCGAGCGGGGAGAGGGCGAAAAGATTTGCCTGTTTCACGCGGGCGACGAACGCGAAGAAGCCGCGTGGGTGTGCGACCGCATGCAGCAGATGCATCAATCGGGCGT
Organism: Bacillota bacterium; assembly: GCA_023404715.1. Classification (GTDB taxonomy): domain Bacteria; phylum Bacillota; class Clostridia; order Christensenellales; family Aristaeellaceae; genus Beduinella. Next base: position 23,287 of record JAEYAR010000164.1, read on the forward strand.
CTCCTACAATGCGATGGCGGTATTGTACCGCATGAACGCGCAGTCCCGCGTATTGGAGGAAATGCTCGTGCGCGCGGGCATTCCATACAGGGTATACGGCGGCATGCGCTTTTACGACCGCAAGGAAATACGCGACATCATCGCCTACCTGCGGGTGATCGTCAACCCTGCGGACGACGTGTCGCTGCGGCGCATCATCAACCAACCGAAGCGCTCCATCGGCGACGCCACGATCGCCGAGCTCGTGCGCAGCGCGGGCGAACAGGGTTATTCGCTCTTCACCGCGATGCTCGAGCCGCCGCAGACGCTAGCCTCCCGCGCACGCAAGTGCGTCGGCGATTTTGCGCAGATGATGACGCGCCTCACCATCGAGCGCGAGGCCATGTCGCTGCTGGAGTTTGTGCAAAAGCTGATCGCCGATACCGGGCTGCTCGCGCAGTACACAAAAGAAGACTCCGACGAAGCGCGTACGCGGGTCGAAAACATTCAGGAGTTCGTGGGCGCGGTGCAAGAATTTGCAGAAAAGGCGGAAAGCCCTACGCTCGAGGATTTCCTCGAAAACGTGGCGCTCGTGACCGACCTGGATTCGATGACCGAGGACGCACAGGCCGCGACGCTCATGACGCTGCACAGCGCCAAGGGGCTCGAATTTAAAAACGTCTTCCTGATCGGCATGGAGGACGGGATCTTTCCCTCCCTGCGCTCCATGAACGACGAGGCGCGCATGGAGGAAGAGCGCAGGCTCTGCTATGTGGGCATCACGCGCGCGCAGGACCGGTTGTTTCTTTCGTACGCTTCGCAGCGCATGCTGTTTAACCTCATGCAGCATAACCGGCCCTCGCAGTTTCTCGACGAGATCCCGTCCCGCCTCATCGAGGGCGGATTGGAGGCGCGCGACGCCATGCAGAGCGCCTTCCGCACGCACGAAAATACGGCCGCGCTCAAGACGGAGCGCCCTGTGCTGCACGTGGGCCGTCACCCGGTCAAGGACTTTGCGGGCGGACGATCCGGTTCGCTGAACATCCCCGGCGTACAGCGCGGATTTTCTACGGTACCCTCTCAGGCGCAGACCTTTTCGAAACCTGCGGTGTTTAAGCCCGGCGACCGCGTGCTTCACAAGAAGTTCGGCGAGGGCGACGTCGTCAAGGTGACGGGAAGCGGCAGCGACGCGCGCATCTCCATCGAATTTGCCGCTTACGGCATCAAGGAGTTTTCGCTGTCCATCGCGCCGATCATCAAGGTAGGAGGCTAAACATGGACGAACCGATGCAGCGCATGCAGGCGCTGTGCGACAGGCTCAACGAAACGGCGCACGCCTACTATGTGCTGGATAACCCCGTCATCTCCGACGCGCAGTGGGATGCGCTGTACGACGAGCTTATAAACCTTGAAGAAAAGACGGGGGTGCGTCTGCCGGACTCGCCCACGCGCCGCGTGGGCGGGCAGCCTATCGCCGCGTTTGAGCCGCATCGCCATCTGGGCAGGCTTTGGAGCCTGGGCAAGGCGCAATCCGAGGGCGAGGTGGGCGAATGGTACGCGCGGTGCGAGCGCCTGCTCGGGGACATGGACGCGGCGCAAAGGCCGCCGCTCGCCCTGGCCGTGGAGTACAAGCTCGACGGGCTGACGATCAACCTGACGTACGAGGGCGGGCTGCTCGTCTGTGCGGCGACGCGCGGCAATGGGGAGGTCGGCGAAGAGATTTTAGCGCAAGCGCGCACCATTCGTACGATCCCCGCGCGCATCCCGTTTACGGGGCGGATGGAGGTGCAGGGCGAGGGCATCATGCGCCTGTCCGCGCTGGAGGCGTACAATAAAACGGCGGCAGAGCCCCTGAAAAACGCGCGGAATGCGGCGGCAGGGGCCCTGCGCAACCTCGATCCGCAGGTCACGGCGTCTCGCAAGCTGGATGCGTTTTTCTATCAGGTCGGCTATATCGAGGGGCGCTCCTTTACCGATCATCGAGAGATGATCGATTTTCTTCGTGAAAATCACTTTCAGGTGACGCCTTATTTAAAGATGGCCTCGACGGTAGACGAGGCGATGTCGGCCGTGCGCGAGGTGGAGGCACAGCGCGAATCGTTGGATTTTCTAATCGACGGCGCCGTGATCAAAATTACCTCCTTCGCGCTGCGCTCGGCTATGGGCTATACGGATAAATTCCCCCGCTGGGCGCTCGCTTACAAATTTGCGGCGCAGGAGAGCGTGACGCGTCTTGAAAACGTCACGTGGGAGTTGGGGCGGACCGGAAAGCTCACGCCGCTCGCGCACCTGACCCCGGTCGACATCGGCGGCGTCACCGTAAAGCGCGCGACGCTGAACAACATCGGCGATATCGAAAAAAAAGGGGTGCGCATCGGATCGGATGTATGGATTCGTCGTTCCAACGACGTCATACCTGAAATCATGGGCTGTGTGGAGAGCGGCGGCGCACAGCGCCAGATGGAGATCGAAGCCCCCAAGGTCTGTCCCGCCTGCGGCCATCCGCTGACGCAGCGTGGCGCGCATATCTTTTGCCTCAACCGCGCCTCATGCCGGCCGCAGGCCGTAGCGCGCATGGCGCACTTCGCCTCGCGGGACGCCATGGACATCGAGGCATTCAGCGAAAAGACGGCGGAGCTTTTTTACGACGAACTGGGCCTGCGCGATCCGGCGGATCTGTACGCATTGCGCACAGAGCAGATGACGCCGCTCAAGGGGTTCGGCCCCAAGAAAGCGGAAAAGCTGCTCTTGGAGCTGGAGAAGAGCAAGGATTGCCAGCTGGATGCGTTTATCTTCGCCTTGGGCATCCCCAACGTCGGCAAAAAGACCGCGCGAGACCTCGCCCGGGTATTTCCTCGGCTGGAAGCCCTGCGCGATGCGACGGTCGAGCGGCTCGTGGCGATCGACGACATCGGCGAGATCGTGGCAGCGAGCATCGTGGAGTTCTTCGCTTTCGACGAAAACAACGCGCTCGTAAACCGCCTGCTGGATGCGGGCGTTAGGCCCAAAGCGCCCGACGATCACGCTGAATCCGACATCTTTGCGCAAAAGACGTTCGTGCTCACGGGCACGCTGCCGACGCTTACGCGCGCGCAGGCGGAGGAGATCATCGTGCGTAATGGCGGCAGCGCCGCTTCCGCCGTGTCTAAAAAGACGAGCTTTGTGCTCGCGGGGGAAAGCGCGGGCAGCAAGCTGACAAAAGCGCAAAAGCTCGGCATTCCCATCCTCGATGAGGCTACATTTTTGAAGATGGCATCCGGCGAGCCGGCGGATGCGTGAGAGGGATTGGCTATGCGTCAAGGCAAACTGACGAACGAGGAACTCGAAAAAATCATCCTTTCCAACATCAAGCCCGCGCATCCGGACGTGCTGCTCGGCGCCGGTGTCGGCGAGGACTGCGCGGCAATCCGCTTTGGGGATGAGGCCTGCGTGCTCTCTACGGATCCGATCACCGCGGCGGAAAGTCGCATGGGGCAGCTGGCAGTGCAGGTATCGCTCAACGACGTGGCAAGCAGCGGCGCGGAGCCGGTCGGCGTGCTCATGACGCTGCTCGCCCCGCCGGACGCCGGCATCGAACAGATCGAGCAGGTCATATTAGAGGCGGCCGAGGAGGCACGATTGCACGGCCTGGACATCGTAGGCGGGCATACCGAGATCACGGACGCGGTAACGCGCATCGTCGTCTCGACGACCGTGATCGGCCGCACGAAGCTGGAGACCATGGTCAAGACGCGCGGCGCACAGTGCGGCGATGCGCTCGTCATGAGCAAGTTCGCCGCGCCGGAGGGCACGTCGATCCTCGCGCGCGATTATGAGGCGGAGCTTCGCCTTGTGCTCACCGAGCAGGAGCTGTGCGATGCGCGCGCGTTTTCGCAGCGCGTGAGCGTTTTGCCGGAGGGGCGCATCGGCGCGTCCGCCCACGTGACGGCGATGCACGACGCGACCGAAGGCGGCGTTCTGGGCGCCTGCTGGGAAATTGCCGTCGCCTCAGGCTTGGGCGTCCGCGTCAATGTCGACGCGGTGCCCGTGCGTAGCGTTACGCGCAAAATTTGCGATTACTTTCACATCGATCCGCTGCGCCTGATCTCCAGCGGCGTTATGCTCATGACGCACCCGGACGGGGAGGCGCTGTGCAAGGCACTGCGCGCGCACGGCATCGAGGCGACGCAAATCGGCGAGCTGCAGCGCGATGCCATGCAGCAGGTCGTGCGCGGCGTCGTATCCCCGCTGGCGCCGCCGGACAGCGACGAAATTTACCGCGTAAGCGCAAAAGCAAAGTGACAAGGCAAGTTTCCTTTTGAGCGCATTTGTGCTATACTATTTCATTATACTGAAAAACGCCCTTGCGCATACGGCGCGGCGAAGGGCGGAAATGAGGGGTACCCGTGCGAAGCATGACTGGCTATGGGCGCAGCCGCATGGAGATGGACGGAAGAGAGACGACGGTGGAGGTCAAGACCGTCAACCATCGCTTCCTCGATATTTCTTTTCGGATGCCGAGAAGCCTTTCCTTTCTCGAAGAACCCATTCGTAAAGCATTGGCCGCCCGCATGAGCCGGGGGCATGTAGACGTCTATCTTACCTATTGCAATGCCCGCGCGGACGCGCGCGTGGTGAACATAGACCTCTCGCTCCTGCAGGCCTATCAGAAGGCGCTTTCTCAGATGCGCGAGGCCGGGCATCTGGTGGACGACATGAAGCTTTCGGCTTACGCGCGGCTGCCGGACGTGCTCACCGTGAGCGAACAGGAGGAGGATCAAGCGGCGGTAACCGCTTTGGCGACGGTTGCCTTGAACCGGGCGCTCGACGACCTCATCGCCATGCGAGAGCGGGAAGGGAGCCGCCTGGGAGACGATATGGGCGCCAAGCTCGCGCATTTGGACCAGCTCAGGGCGCAAATCGCGGCGCGCGCCCCGCGCGTCACGGTCGATTATCGCGACCGGCTGAAAGCGCGCATCGAGCAGCTGATGGAGGGCCCGCCCGACGAACAGCGGTTGGTGCAGGAGGTCGCGCTCTTTGCCGACCGTGCGGCGATCGACGAAGAGCTGGTGCGGCTAAGCAGCCATATTGCGCAGATCAGCGCGTTGATCCGTTCCGGCGAACCGGTGGGGCGCAAGCTCGACTTTCTCGTGCAGGAGCTCAACCGCGAGATCAACACCATCGGCTCGAAGGCGTCGGACCTCGAGATCGCAAGCTGCGTCGTCGACGCAAAAAGCGAGATTGAAAAGCTCCGCGAGCAGGTGCAGAACATCGAATGAGAGGGGCGCTGCGCGGCCATGGCGATCAAGCTGATCAATATTGGATTTGGAAATATCGTATCTGCGAGCAGAATGGTGGCGATTATCGGCCCGGAATCCGCGCCGGTTAAGCGCATTATTCAGGAAGCAAGGGAAGAGCGACGGTTGATCGACGCGACCTATGGCCGCCGCACGCGCGCCGTCATCGTCATGGACAGCGGCCACGTCGTGCTCTCGGCCGTGCAGCCTGAAACCGTGGCGCACCGCCTGGATGCGAAAGAGGACAGCACCGAAGAGGAGGAGGAAAACTAATCATGGAATGTAAACGCAAGGGCATGCTGCTCGTCATATCGGGTCCCTCCGGGGCAGGAAAAGGAACGCTCGCCAAGCGCCTGCTGGAGGACGATAAGACCTTTCGGTTTTCCGTCTCCGCAACCACACGTCATCCCCGTTTTGATGAAATAGACGGCGTGCACTACCACTTCATCACGGAGGACGAATTTCAAGAACGCGTGGATGCCGGCGATTTTCTGGAATGCGCCGTGGTGCACGGGCACCGCTACGGCACGCCGCGCGCGTACGTACGCGAATGCCTCGAACGCGGCGAAAATATACTACTGGATATCGATCCGCAGGGTGCGCGCAGCGTCGCCGCGGCCATGCCGGAATGCGTGACGGTATTCATCCTGCCGCCGTCCTATGAGGAACTGCGCGTACGGCTCCACACGCGCAATACGGAAAATGAAAACGAGATCGCACGCCGCCTGGGCAACGCAAAGGGCGAAATCGATCAGCTTGCGCGCTATCAATACGCCGTCATCAACACGACCGTCGAAGAGGCGATCGTGCAGTTGAAGGCGATTGTCGCGGCGGAAAAGCAGCGGACGACGCGCTTTTTCCCGGTGATTCCCGAAACGAACGAAGCCTAAAAGCGATTTGGAGGTAAAAACGATGGCAATGACCAATCCTACGATTTTGAAGCTCATGGAAAAGGCGGATTGCCGCTATACGCTGGTGGTCGAGGTGTCTAAGCGCGCCCGCCAACTCGTCGGCGGCGCGCAACCCCTGATCGACACGAAGGAGACGAAGCCCGTCTCCATCTCGATCGAGGAAGTGAACCGCGGACTGATCGGGTATGAACGCCCGAGCGAAATGGGAGATTGAACATGACGCTCGATAAGCGCTGCGTCGTACTGGGCGTCACAGGCGGCATCGCTGCTTACAAGGCGGCTGAAATAACGGGCCGTCTTCGCAAGCTCGGGGCGGACGTGCGCGTCGTCATGACGCAGCACGCATGCGCGTTCATCACGCCGCTCACGATGGAGACGCTCAGCGCAAACCCGGTCTCATGCGACCTGTTCGACCGCCCCAAGACGTGGGAGGTCGAGCATATCGCGTTGGCGACGCGGGCGGATCTCTTCCTGATCGCCCCCGCGAGCGCGAACATCCTGGCCAAGATGGCCACGGGAATCGCGGACGACATGCTCTCGACGACCGTTTTGGCGACGCGCGCCCCCGTCCTGCTTGCGCCCGCGATGAATACCGGAATGTGGGAAAACGCAGCCACACAGGAGAACGTGCGCACGCTCGCCCGCAGGAGCGTCCACTTCGTCGGCCCGGAAGAAGGGCGCCTCGCTTGCGGAGCGACGGGAAAGGGACATATCGCCTCCGTCGAAGCCATCGTCCAGGCCGCCTGCGCGCTGCTCGTCCCGCGGCGAGACCTGGAGGGAAAGCGCGTGCTGGTGACGGCCGGCCCGACGCGCGAGCCGCTCGACCCGGTTCGCTATCTTACCAACCGTTCGTCGGGGAAGATGGGCTACGCCATCGCCCGGGCGGCCGCGGCGCGCGGCGCGCAGGTGACGTTGCTGACGGGGCCCGTCGGCCTGACGCCCCCTGAGGGCGTCGACGTCTTTCACTTTGAAACGACGCTGGACCTGCTGGAGCTCGCCCGGGAACACGCGCCCTCTCAGGACATCGTCATTCAGGCCGCCGCGCCGGCGGATTACCGCGCGCAGGAGGTCGCCCGGCAGAAGATCAAAAAAGCGGGCGGCGAGGCGCTGACGCTGTCGCTCGTGGAGAATCCGGACGTCGCCAGGGCCCTCGGGGCGCATAAGCGCCCCGGACAGCGCTTTGTCGGCTTTGCGGCGGAGACGAACGACGTGCTCGAGCATGCTAAGCAAAAGCTCGAGCGCAAGCGCCTCGATTTGATCGTCGCCAACGACGTGACCGCGCCCGGCGCCGGCTTTGACGTGGACACCAACGTCGTAACGCTCGTGACGCAAGAGGACGTGCGCGCGCTCCCGCTCTTGACCAAGCGGGAGGTCGCCGACCGCATTCTCAGCCGCGTGCTCGAGCTTGGATGAAATCGTCAAGCGGCCTTGCAAAAGCGCCGCTTGTTTTATGTTCATTTTATGTCCATATTGAGGCAAAGCTTGAGATTTGGGCGAATTAACGCTATAATACTATAATGTGATTTTTGCGGACGATAGCGCGCGGGAAGGGAGAGGATAAGCATGGCCTTTTGCGAGGTGATCGTGGACATCGTACACGAGAACGTGGACCGTCTTTTCACTTACCGTGTGCCGGACGGCATGGCGCTACTGCCGGGCATGCGCGTTTTGATCCCCTTCGGCCCGCGCAAGATCGAGGGATATGTCGTGAACCTGACGCAGCAATGCGCCATTCCCTGCAAGAGCGTGATCCGCCCGCTGGAGGATTATCCCGCTTTGCTGCCGCACATGATGCAACTGGCCGTCGCGCTGTCACATCAGGCGCATTGCCCGCTCGCGGAGACGATCCGTCTGATGATCCCCGCCCAGATGCGGGGCGAGCGCGTGCGGCCCAAGACGGAGGCCTTCGTGCAGCTGCAGGCGGACCCGCAAATCCTGCCGCAGCTGGCGGCGTCTTTGAAACGCGCCCCCAAGCAGATGCAGGTGCTCGAAGCCCTCGCCGCAGCGCCTGCGCATTGCCTTTCCCTGGAGCGCCTGCGCGATCAGGTTGCGGACTGCCGCCCGGCGGTGAATGCGCTGGCGAAAAAGCAAATGATCCGCCTTATGCAGCGGGAGGTGCTGCGCTCGCCGACCTATACCGAAAGACCGCTTGAGGCGGAGCCCATGCTCACGCCCTCGCAGGCTGCGGTGCTCGGCGAACTGGCGGCCGCCTTGGATGCCGGCAGCGGCCGCTTTTTGCTCTACGGCGTGACGGGCAGCGGAAAGACGGAGGTTTACATCCAAGCGGTCAAAAAAGTGCTTGCAGCGGATCGAACGGCGATCGTCCTGGTGCCGGAAATCGCCCTGACCCCGCAGATGGTCGATTGGTTTAAGGCGCGCTTTGGGCAGGGTGCGGCCGTGCTTCACTCGCGCCTATCCGCCGGACAACGCTTTGACGAATGGCGGCGCATTCGCCACGGCGAGGCGCGCGTGGTCATCGGCGCCCGTTCGGCGATCTTCGCGCCGCTCGAAAACCTGGGCATCGTCATCGTGGACGAAGAACATGAACAAAGCTATATCGCCGACCATTCGCCGCGCTACGATGCGCGCGAGGTCGCCAAGTTGCGATGCGCGAACGAGGGAGCGACCCTGCTGCTCGCGAGCGCGACGCCCAGCATGCGTTCCTTCGCACTCGCGCAGCGCGGCGACCTGACGCTGCTCGAGCTGCCCACGCGCGTGAACAACCGCCCGTTGCCGCAGGTACACCTCGTGGATATGCGCGCCGAACTGGAGCAGGGGAATCACACCATCTTCAGCGGCGCGCTGATGGAGGGCATGCAGCGCTGCCTGAAGGAAGGGCATCAGGCGATCCTCTTCGTCAACCGGCGCGGTTATTCTACGTTCGTTTCCTGCCGCAGCTGCGGGTATATCGCCAAATGCCCGGATTGCGACGTCAGCCTGACCTATCATCAAGACGGCGAGATGATGCAGTGCCACTACTGCGGCCATCAGGAAAAGCCGCCTACTGTCTGTCCTTCCTGCCAGAGCCGCTACATCCGCTACTTCGGCACGGGCACGCAGAAGGTGGAGCAGGAGATGCGGCGTTTTTTCCCGGGCGTTCCCTTGCTGCGCATGGACAACGACACCACGCGCACGCGCGACGCGCACCATGAGATCCTCGGCCGGTTTAGACGTCAGGAGGCCCAGGTACTCATCGGCACGCAGATGATCGCGAAGGGGCTGGATTTTCCCAATGTAACCCTGGTCGGCGTGGTCGCCGCGGACGCCATGCTTGGGCTGCCCGATTACCGGGCGGGCGAGCGTACCTTCCAGCTCATCACTCAGGTCGCCGGGCGCGCGGGGCGCGCCGAGAGTCCGGGCGAGGTCTTCGTACAGACGTACAGTCCGGAGCATTATTGCATTCAGACGGCGGCCCGGCAGGACTTTCGGGCATTCTACGAGCAGGAGATGCGCCGGCGCCGCCAGCAGCTCTTTCCGCCGTATACGCAGATGTGCCGCCTCCTCATCGAGGCGGAGTCGCCCGAGCCGCTCGGACGAACGGCGCAGGCTTTGCTGGAGCAGCTGCATGCGTTCATGCAGCGCCATCCCGAGCTTTCGCGCCAGCTCCTTTCGCTGCGCAGCCTGGAGCCGCCGATCCGCATGATCCGTAAAAAACACCGCTGGCAGGTGGTCTTAAAGCTCATCGACGTACCGGCGAGCGACCCGATCATCGAAAAGATGACGGAGCTTGCGCGCGTTTCTTGGCCCGACGCGCAGGTATACATGGAGATTAACCCTTCCAGCATAGTCTAAGAATAGGAGATGACATCAAATGGCTTTGAGAAAGATCGTATATATTGAGGACGACATGCTCCGCAAGAAGAGCCGCAAGGTTGAAAAATTCGACGAGCGGCTGCATCAGCTGCTCGATGACATGGCTGAAACCATGTACAAAGGCAACGGCTGCGGTCTCGCGGCGCCGCAGGTCGCAGTGCTCAGACGCGTCGTCGTCATGGACGTAGGCGATGGGCTGATCGAAATGGTCAACCCGGAAATCATCTACCGCGAGGGCGAGGTCGACGGCATTGAAGGCTGCCTCTCCGTCCCCGGACGACAGGGGTATGTCGTGCGTCCGCAAAAGGTCGTCGTGCGCGCGCAGGATCGGGACGGCAACCCGATCGAGATCACGGGCGAAGATTGGCTCGCTCGGTGTATTTGCCATGAGACGGATCACCTCGACGGCCGGCTCTACGTAGACATCATGCACGAAGAGGTGTTCGACACCGATACGGAGGACGAAGAAGCTTGATGAAGATCGTATTCATGGGGACCCCTGATTTCGCGGTGCCCAGCTTGCGCGCGCTGGCGGAGTCGGACGGCGTCGAAGTCGTCGGCGTCGTCTGCCAGCCGGACCGTCCCAAGGGGCGCGGGGGCAAGCTGCAGGCCTGCCCCGTAAAGGTGTTTGCGCTCTCAAAAGGGCTGCGCGTCTATCAGTTCGAGCGCATCCGCAGGCCCGAAGGGGTGGAGGCGATGCTATCGCTCCGGCCGGACGCGTTCGTGACGGCAGCGTTCGGTCAGATCCTATCGCAGGAACTGCTCGATATCCCGCGGATCGGCACGATCAACGTGCATGCATCCCTCTTGCCCAAGTATCGGGGCTCTGCGCCGATCAACTGGGCCATCATCAAGGGCGAGCGGGAGACGGGCGTCACGACCATGATGACGGACAAGGGCATGGATACGGGCGACATGCTGCTGCGGACGAATACCGCGATCGGCCCGGAGGAGACCGCGGGCGAGCTCACGCAGCGCCTGTCGCACATGGGCGCTGCGCTGCTGATGGAGACGCTGGCGGCCCTCGATGCGGGAAACTGCCCGCGCGCGGCGCAGGATCCCGCGCAGGCCACGTACGACCCGATGCTCAGCAAGGAGACCGGGCGTATCGACTGGAACCGTCCTGCAGAGCAGATCGCAAACCTCGTGCGCGGCGTAAACCCCTGGCCCGGCGCGTGGACGACCTTGGGAACGGATACGCTCAAGATTTTAAAGGCCGCCGTCTGTTCGCAGCAATCAGCGGGCGAGGCAGGCCTGGTGCTGCGCGCCGATCCGAAGGGCGGGCTGATCGTAGCCGCGGCGCAGGGCGCGCTTGAGCTCGTCGAAATTCAGGCTGCGGGCAGCAAACGGATGCCCGCCAAAGACTATCTGCGAGGCCACGTGATCCCCGTAGGGACATGCCTCGGAAAGGTACATTATGACGAATGATACGCGTCGCCCGCCGACCGGGCATAGACCGTCCCCCGCTAACGGGAAACCGGTCTTTTTGCGCGGGAAATCGGACTTTTCAAAGACAGGCGCGCCACAGCGGCCCGCCAAGCCGCCGCGCCGCGAGGCCAGCTTTGTCTCTCAAAGCGCCCGCCGCGTCGCGCTGGACGTGTTGCTCGACGTCTCTTTGCAGGACGCTTATGCATCCCTTGCGCTAAGCCGCCGCCTGGAGGGGCCCATCTTTCTTTCGGACCGGGATAAGCGGCTCGTGACAGAGCTGGTATACGGCACGCTCGAAAACCGCATCCGCCTGGACTATATGATCGATTGCTACCTCGAGCGCAAGGAGTTGGATCCGGTCGTGCGCGACATTCTGCGCATGGCCGCCTATCAGCTATTCTTTCTCGACCGCGTGCCGGACACGGCGGCGGTGGACGAGGCGGTGAAGCTCGCGCGCGCGCGTGCCGGCGAGTCGTTTACGGGCCTGGTCAACGCGGTGCTGCGCACCATGCTCAGGGAAAAGGAGCGCGTGGTCTACCCCAAACCCGACGAACAGCCCGCGCTTTACCTGTCCGTCATGTTCAGCCTGCCGGTGTTTCTCGCGCAACGGTTCATTGACGCCTACGGTCCCAAGACGGCCCTGGCGATCGCGCGCCATCGCGACGACGAGCATGCGATGACGCTCCGCCCCAATTTGGAACGGACGACGCCCGAGGCATTCGAACGTTTTTTGCGAACAAACGGCATTTCATTTGAAAAAGGCTTATTGCCCGGCGTCTATCGCGTCGTGCAACCGGGCGACATGACATCGCGGCCCGAATATAAAAGGGGCCTGTTTTCGATCCAAAGCGAAAGCTCGCTGCTCGCGGCAAGCGCGCTAGGCGCCAAACCCGGGCAATCCCTGCTGGATGCCTGTGCGGCGCCCGGCGGAAAGACAGCCGTGCTCAGCGAAGCGATGCACGGCACAGGCCGCGTATACGCCTGGGATCTGCACGAGCACCGCGTGGCGCTGATCCGTGCGATGGCGCAGCGGCTGCGTCTGGACAACGTGCGCGCCGCCCAGCGCGACGCGGCGGTGCTCAAAGAGGATTTTATCGGCGTCATGGACGGCGTGTTGCTGGACGCGCCCTGCTCCGGAACCGGCGTGATGCTGCAAAAGCCGGACATCAAATACCGTCAGACGGAGGAAAGCATCCGCGCGCTCGTGGCGACGCAATCGGCGCTGCTGGAGACTTGTTGTAAGTACGTTCGCCCCGGCGGCACGCTCGTCTACTCCACCTGCTCCATCCTGCTCGAAGAAAATATGCTTCAGGTGCGGGCATTCCTGAAGCATCATCCTGAATTTCAGATGGAGCCGCTGGGGGCTTGCCTGCCGGAGCCCCTGCGCGCGCTCGAGCAGGAGGGCGCCGTACAGCTGCTCGCCCACAGAGATGGCATGGACGGCTTCTTCATCGCCAAGATGCGCAGGGCGGAGGGCTAAACGTGCTGGAATTGCTAAATATGACACAAGCGGAGCTAGGCGATTTGCTCGCCGACTGGGGCCAGCCCGCGTTTCGCAAAAAGCAGCTCTTTGCGTGGCTGCACCAGGGGACGCCCTTTGAACAGATGCTGAATTTGCCTGCCGGCCTGCGCGAGCGGCTGCGCGCGCAAGCCAGCGAAAACGCCGTGCAGGTTCTTCGGACGATACAATCCAAGGCAGATGGGACGCTCAAGCTGCTGTACCGGCTGCAAGACGGGAACGTCATCGAGGGCGTACTCATGCGCTATAAGCACGGCAATACGCTGTGCCTTTCCACGCAGGTGGGTTGCAAGATGGGCTGCGCCTTTTGCGCCTCGACGCTGGACGGGTGCGTTCGCAATCTCACCGCCGGGGAGATGATCGGCCAGGTCGTCTGCGCGAACCGGACGCTTGAAAGCGGCGCACGCGTCCACAACATCGTGCTTATGGGCAGCGGCGAACCCTTGGACAACTACGAAAACACGGTGCGCTTTTTACGATTGCTCCGCGATCCCGACGGCCTCAACATCGGGCTGCGTAGCGTCTCGCTCTCGACCTGCGGGCTGGTGCCGCAGATGTACGCATTGGCCGGCGAGGACCTGCCCGTCACCCTCTCCGTCTCTTTGCATGCGCCAAACGACGCGGTACGCAGACGAATCATGCCGATCACAGAGCGTTACGGCATCGATGAAGTCATCGGCGCCTGCCGTAACTACATCGAAAAGACGGGCCGGCGCGTCATCTTTGAGTACGCGCTCATCAGCGGGGTCAACGCCTCGGTAAGCCAGGCGTATGAGCTGTCCGCGCTGCTGCGCGGCATGCAGTGTCACGTCAATCTGATCCCGCTCAACAGCGTGCCGGAGCGAGGGCTCAAAGGCGTAAGCGAGCGAGAGGTCGCCGCTTTTAAGGGCGCCCTTGAAGAGCGCCATATCTCCGTTACGCGCAGGCGCGAAATGGGGGATGACATCGAAGGCGCCTGCGGCCAGCTGCGCAGGAAATACATCGCCTCAAGTGAAAACGAATGACTACGGTTTGGAGGGGGAGGAGCATGAAATCCATCGTGAGAAGCGACGTAGGGCGCGTGCGCAAGCAAAACGAGGACACGGCCTTCGTCGGCGCTGCGCAATCCTTGCTGGCCGTCGCCGATGGAATGGGCGGGCATAAGGCGGGCGAGGTGGCGAGCTTTATGGCGATTGAAACGCTAAAGCAACGCCTTCGCACCCATAAGCCGAACCTGAAGCTCATGCAAGTCGCTTTTGAAGAGGCGAACCGGCGCATCGCCGAAGCTGCGCGCAAGTCGGATAACTGCCGGGGTATGGGGACGACCATGACGGCGCTTTGGAAGACGAAAAGCGCGATGCTGCTCGCCCATGTCGGCGACAGCCGGGCTTACCTCTTTCGCGACGGGGTCCTGCGCCAGATGACGGACGACCATTCGGTCGTCGCAGAGCTCATGCGCAGCGGCCTATTGACCCCCGAAGAAGCGCGCCGCCATCCCTACCGTAACGTCATAACGCGCGCCCTGGGCAGCGCGCCGAGCATCGAGGTGGATCTGCACCAGCATGAACGCCGTCAGGGCGACCTGTGGCTGCTGTGTACGGACGGCCTGAGCAACATGCTGCCGGATCATACGCTACAAGAGCTGCTTGCGGCCCATACGCCGGAGCAGGCGGCGGATGAAATGCTGAACCTGGCGCTCGAAGCGGGCGGTACAGACAACATCACATTCATCCTTGCTGTGGACGACGAGGGGGTGGATGCATGATCGGCTGTGTGCTGGCCGGGCGATACCGCATCGATTCGCTGATCGGCAAGGGCGGCATGGCCATCGTCTACCGTGCAGAGGATCTGCGGACGCACCGCATCGTCGCGATCAAAGTTTTGCGCGAGGAATACAGCGCCGACGAAGAGTTTTTACGGCGTTTTGACCGCGAGGCGGAGGTTTATGCGAAGACCTCGTCCCATCCCAATATCGTCAACATGCTCGATCTGGGGGCGGATGGGAACGTTCATTACCTCGTAATGGAGTACGTGAGCGGCAAGACGCTCAAGGAGATCATCAAAGAACACGGGAAGCTGCGGCCTGAATTAGCCGTACACCTTACCCTCCAAATCCTGGCCGCGTTGGGACATGCGCATCAGCAACACGTCATCCATCGAGATATAAAGCCTCAAAACATGCTGCTCGACGAAAACGGGCGCATCAAGGTGGGCGATTTTGGCATCGCCAAGATGACCGATTCGGCCACGATGACCATCGCCGACGGCAACGTCATGGGCTCGGTGCACTACTTTTCGCCGGAGCAGGCCAAAGGGCTGCCCGTATCGGCCACGAGCGACCTGTATTCTGTCGGCGTCATGTTCTATGAAATGCTGACGGGGCACGTGCCCTTTGACGGGGATACGCCCGTCAGCGTGGCGATGAAGCATCTGACGGAATTGCCTAAGCCCGTCTCGCAGGAGGCGAGCGTCTCTCCGGCGCTGGAGCAGGTCTTGAACAAGGCGCTGTGCAAACAGGCGGATCAGCGCTATCAATCGGCCGAAGCGATGGCCCGGGATCTAAGGCGCGCCCTGCGCCATCCGGAGGGCGGGTTCGTCAACATGCGCCCTGCCGCCGAAGAGATGGATGAGACGCGCCGACGTCACCAAATGCAGCGCCAAATCCGCCAGGGGTTGCGCAGACGCAAGGCACTGACGATCACGCTCACCTGCTTGTTGAGCCTCGCGCTGCTCTCGGGCCTTGGCTACACCGGCTTTGTGATCTACGACAGGGCGGTTCGCCATGTAACCATGCCCGACCTGATGGGGCTGGACGAAGCGACGGCGGTAAGGATGCTCGAGCGTTCGGGCGTCGTCTCTATCGTCTCGCGCCGGTACAGCGAAGATCCGGTCGGCACGGTGCTGGAGCAAACGCCTATAACCGGCGAGAGCCTGCTGCGCGGCGATACCGCTTATATCACCGTCAGCAACGGCACCAATACCCTCACGGTGCCGGAGCTGTCCGGCATGACGCAGGAGGAGGCGGAGTACGCTATTGGGCAGGCGGGGCTGACGCCCGGGGATGTGACCACGGAGATCTCAGAGGCGTTGATCGGCACGGTCTTTTGGCAGGAGCCGCCCGCCGGTAAGGTCGTAGGCAAGGATACGGTGGTGGATATCCGCGTCAGCGGCGGTCTGGTCATCATTCCGGACCTGTCAGGCAAACGTCTGGAAGAATGTGAGACCGAACTGCAGAACCTGGGGCTTCCGCGCGGCGCCATCTCGACGCAGCCGGTCGACAACGCCAAACAGGACGGCGTGGTCATATCGCAGGTCCCCGGGAAATTTGAGCGCGTGCTGCCGGATACCGAGGTGGATCTCACGGTCGGACAGATGGACCGGCGCAAGTACAGCGCGACGGTCTCCATCACGGTGACCGTGCCTGGCAACGGCGCGCACGTACGCGTGGCGCTGGTGGAGCCCGCGGGCACCGAGCGCGATCAATACGCTGCGATGCTCACGCAGCCGGGGGAAAACGCGTTCTCTATCTCGCTGCGCAGCGAATATGCGGGAAGGATGGCTTACCGGCTCTACATCGACGACCAATTCGTGAGCGAAACCGAGGTTACGCTGCAATGAACGAGCAGGAGGAAACGAAAAGCATGACGGGACGCATCGTCCGGGGCATCGGCGGGCTTTATACGGTCCGCGGCGACGAAAACGCGAACGAGTACGTGCTTCGCGCGCGCGGCAAGCTGCGCAGACAAAAAACGACCCCGATGGTGGGAGACCGGGCCCTCTTCAGCCCGGGCGAGGGGGAAGAGCACGGCTGGCTGGAGGAGATCCTTCCGCGCACCACGTGCTGTGTGCGTCCGCCCGTCGCCAATGTCGACGTGCTCGCCCTGGTGGTCGCGCCGGTTCCATCGCCCGATCTGCTGCTCGTCGACCGCATGCTGGTCTTTGCGAGACGCACGGGCATACGCCCCCTGTTGCTGGTGAACAAATGCGACCTGGACGACGGGCTGTACGAGGCTTGCCGTAAGGCCTACGCACAGGCCGACGTGCCAGTGCTCGCGCTCAGCGCCAGCGAAAAGACCGGGCTTGAGGCCATAAGGGCGCTCTTGAAGGGGCGAATCGTCTGTTTTGCGGGGCAGTCTGCCGTAGGCAAGAGCTCGGCGCTTAACGCGCTGCTGCATTTATCGTTGCCGACCGGCGAAGTGAGCCGCAAGACAGAGCGCGGGCGGCACACGACGCGCCATGCAGAGCTGATCTTTGCGGGCGATTTTGGGGTCATGGATACGCCGGGCTTCAGCCTGCTCGGCTTTGAAGAAGGCTTCGCGCCCGAAGAGCTCGCTGCGTACTATCCGGAGTTCGGGGCGTATGAATCCGCCTGTCGCTTCACGCCCTGCCTGCACGATCGAGAGCCCGACTGCGCGGTGCGCGAGGCCGCGCTTCGCGGCGAAATCCCGAGGGAGCGTTGGGAACGCTATTTGACGCTGCTCTGCGAGCTGCGTCTGCTTTGGAGGAATCGTTATGATTAAGTTTTCGCCTTCTATCCTGGCATGCGACTACATGCACATGGGACGGGACATCGACCGCATCGAGCAGGCCGGTGCAGATCTGCTTCATTTGGATATCATGGACGGCCTGTTTGTGCCCAACATCAGCTTCGGCCCCTCGCTGGTCAGCGCCGTAGACGCCCAGTGCAACCTGCCGCTCGACGTGCATCTCATGATCGTGGAACCGCAGCGCTACATCGGCGCGTTCGCAAAGGCCGGCGCGGATCTTTTGACGGTGCACGCGGAGGCGGTGAAGGATATGCCCGGGGCGCTGTCCGCCATCCATGCGGCGGGGATGAAAGCAGGCGTCTCCATCAAGCCTGCGACGGATCCCGCCGTGCTCGCGCCGTATCTCGATCAGCTCGACCTCGTGCTCGTCATGACGGTCGAGCCCGGTTTCGGCGGGCAAAAGCTCATCCCGCAGACACTGGACAAGGTTGCCCGGGTACGGGATATGCTGACGGGCGCGCGCAGCGGCGCGCTCATCGAGGTAGACGGAGGCATTACGATGGACAACGCTATGCAGGCCGTGCGGGCGGGCGCACAGGTGCTGGTGATGGGCACGGCGCTCTTTCACAGCGCGAATCCCGCAAACATCATGTCCATGCTCAGATGTGCCGACGAGGAAGCACTCCGATGAACGCGCTGATCATTCTGGGCGGCGTCTCGCCCACTGCGGCGCTGCTGCGGACGCTGAGCCAAAAAGCGTCGCTCGTCCTGTGCGCAGACGCGGGCCTCTTATCCGCCATGAAGGCGGGAATCAGGCCCCATGCCGTGATCGGGGATATGGACAGCGTCGGGCAAGAGACGCTGGAACGGTATGCGCAATACGGGCAGATTCTCCGTCTGCCCACCGAAAAGGACGATACGGACGGCGTGGCCGTGCTCGACTACGCGCTGTCGCAAGGGGCCACCCATATCACGCTCACCGGCGCCTTGGGCGGCAGGCTCGATCACGCGCTCGCCAACTGCATGCTGCTCGTGCGGGCCGCCAACCGCGGCATACCCGCCTGCATCGAGGAGGACGACCAGCATATCGAGCTCCTGCGCGGATACCGGATCATAAAAGGCCGCAGAGGACAGACGTTTTCGCTGCTTTCGCTGGGGCAGGCGCGCGTCTCCTCGATGGAGGGCGCGCACTATCCGCTGCACGATTACGCGATGTCCTGCGACTATCCCATCGGCATCAGCAACCTCTTCGAGGAGGATATCGTGCGTATTCATATCGGCGCAGGGGACGTCCTCTTTTTTAAGATGAAGCCGTAAATAAAAAACCGCGCGTTTGGCGCATCATCCGGCCCTCCTTTCGCATAGAGTGAAGTATAAGCGGGGGTGAGGTCCATGGGCAGATGCAGAGGAACGCGCGGCTTTTCGCCGCCTTGGGGAAACGCTCAGCGATGTCACGTGCTAGTCGGCATGATCTTCATGCTGATCGGTATTTTTCTCATCTTCTTATGCATTCCTTTTCAGCTTTGGGTCGCTCTCTTTGGGGCGGCGCTCATCGTGCTGGGCTATTTCCTGATTCGGGCATCGTAACGGCCCGTCAAAGCGCTTGCGAAAGGGGGGAGGAACTATGCGCATCCGCATGGTTTGCCTGCGCGCGCCGCGCTTCCTGCGCGGCTTTCTGCGCCTTTTCGCGCGCTAAAGGAGAAACAAAAAACGTGATCCGATCATCGGACCACGTTTTAATCTGTTTTAAAGGTTACAGCGCGCGCTGAACCTTGCCGCTGCGCAGGCAACGGGTGCACACGTTCATGTGGCAGACGCTTCCATTCACAACCACACGTACGCGCTGCGTATTCGGAGCCCAGCTACGACGGGTTTTGCGGTTGGAGTGGCTGACGTTGTTACCGGACATAACGCCCTTGGCGCAAACCTCACAAAACTTTCCCATAAGTCACACCTCCTTCTGGAGCGGAAACAGTCATACAACAAAGTTTATTTTATCATCTTTTAAGCCGTTTGACAAGTGGTTTTTCGAACACTTTGAAAAAAACATCCGGGTGATCCTGAATAACCCATGGCAGAGCGACCATATTATATTTTTGAAGGAATATTCTTGCGCCTTTGGGCTAAATCCTGTATACTGTAAGTTGATCCAATGAGACCGGGTCCGTTTGACCCTTGTACAAGGAGGGTTTCTCATGGAATGTAAGATCAAAAATGATCTGGGAACGATTTCAATCAGCGAAGATGTCATGCTGAAGGTTGCCGGCTACGCCGCGCTCGAATGCTACGGCATCGTCGCGATGTCATCCAAGCGCGCCAAAGATGGGTTCGTAGAATGGCTGGGGCGTGAAAACCTGACGAAGGGCGTGCAAATCCGCGTCGATGAAAACGTCATCGACGTCGACCTGTTCATCATCGTGGAATACGGCATCTCGATCGCCGAGGTATGCAATGCGATCACCGAGACCGTGCGCTACAAGATGGAAAGCATGACCGGCGCCAAGGTGCGGTGCATCAATATCACAGTTGAAGGCATTCGCGTGTGAGCGGCCTTTGCTACGAACTGGAGGCGGAAAACTTGTCACAGGAGACCATCGATGGTTTGTTGTTCAAAGAAATGGTATTGGCCGGCGCAGGCCTGCTGGAGCGAAATCGCGAAGCGATCGACGCGCTGAACGTATTTCCTGTTCCGGACGGCGATACCGGCACCAATATGTCCCTGACGATGAAATCCATGGTCAAGGAACTTTCGAGCTTTGACGAGGCGAACGCGGCCAAAGTGGCGGAGGCTGCCGCCAAGGGCGCGCTGAAGGGCGCGCGCGGCAATTCGGGCGTCATTCTCTCGCAAATCTTCCGCGGCTTTGCGCGCGGTTTGGACGGCGCCGCCATCATCACGCCGGTCTTGTTCGCTCAAGCGCTCAAAAGCGGGGCGGATACGGCGTACAAGGCCATCATGAAGCCCAAGGAGGGCACGATCCTCACCGTCATCCGCGTCATCGCCGAGGAGGCGCTCCGACAGGTGCGCAAAAACCCCGACGACATGCACGCCCTTTTGGAAGTCGTGGTGCAAAGCGGCGAATCCATCCTCAAAAAGACGCCTGAAATGCTGCCTGCGCTCAAGCAGGCGGGGGTCGTGGATTCAGGCGGTCAGGGCCTGCTCACCGTATTTACCGGCTACCGGGCCATCCTCAACGGGGAACACATCGACGACACCAGCATGGAGGTCGGCGACGCCGCTTCGCTCGACTATGAGGACGACCACGACGCGCTGGCCGAAATCACGTTCAAGTACTGTACGGAGTTCATCATTCAGGATATGCCGGAATCCATAACGGAAAACGACATCAACATCTTCCGGCGTCGCCTCGCGCGTATCGGCGATTGTGTGGTCGTGGTTGGCGATTTTTCCATGGTCAAGGTCCACGTGCATACGAACGAGCCGGGCAAGGCGCTGCAATACGCC
>JAEYAR010000043.1 GCA_023404715.1 Bacillota bacterium
CCCCCCCCCCCACCCCTAGCTTTTGAGATACCCGTTCGGCATCCCTGCTTCACGGTTTGAACGCCTTACTTGCCGATCAGCGTGATGTCCTCGCCGAACCAATCCGTAGAGATCGCCGCCAGCGTGCCGTCCGCCGCCATCTCCGCCAGCGCGCCGTCTACCGCTGCGACAAGCGCGTCGTCCCCCTTGCGCATGCCGATGCCGAATTGCTCCGCAGCCAGCGTCTCATCCAGCATGCGATAGGCGTTCTCGTTCTGGGCCATGTAATAGCCCGCTACGATCACGTCGATGAGCACGCATTCGCAGCCGCCGTTGTCCAGATCCATCATCGCCATCATGAAATCGTCGAACTCGAGCACCTCCCCGAGGGTGTCGGCAAAGTCCTGATTGGCGCTCAATGCGTCTACGCCCGAGGACCCCGCCTGCACAGCCAGCGTCTTGCCCGCCAGATCCGCCAGCGTCTGCACCGGGGAATCCGCCTTTACGACGATGACTTGCGTGTTGTTCAGATACGGCGCGGAGAACGCCATCTGTTCGACGCGCTCCGGCGTCATCGTCAGGCCGTTCCAAATGCAGTCGATGGCGCCGGTAGACAGCTCCACTTCCTTGGTGGACCAGTCGACCGGCTGCACGACGAGCTGCACGCCCAGCCGGTCGCAGACCTCGGCCGCCACGTCGATGTCAAAGCCGACGATCTCCCCGTCCTCGTCGCGATAGCCCATCGGGGGGAAGGCGTCGTCCAGGCCGAGCACGAACGTCCCCTTGTCGATCACCTTTTGCAAGGAGTCATCCTCCGCTACTGCGGCGGCGCAGGAAAGGACCATCATCAGGCCGAGCATCAGGGCAATCCACTTTTTCATCGTATTCACGTCTCCTTCATTGATTTAGCACGATAAAGTGAATTTAGTATAGCGCACGCGTCTGCATCTGTCAAGTGGGGAAACGCAAAAAAACACGACAAAAAGCCCGCGCTGGCGATCTGCCAGCGCGGGCCGAATCGTTTATTCAAGATTCTGCGTCTCAACTTGAAGGCCGAAGGCTTCCTCTAAAAAGAGCACCGGCACAAAGAGCGCGCCGCCGTCGACGATGGGCTGGGCTTCCTGCGAGGGGACGTAAAGCTTGCCGTCCACCAGCACCATGACCGGCGTGCTGTCGTCGAGGGAGTAGGAAATGGCCGTTTCACGCGGCGGTTCGCCGGGCACGGTAAAACTCATACCCACATCGGTCTTTTCGATCTCCCATCCGGCCTGACGCGCCAGCTCTTCCGCCGGCAGATACCAATCGCCCTCAGCATCCTTGGCGGGCGTCACCTGGATCGCGCCGCCCTGCAGGGATACCTTGGCCTCCAAATCGAGCGTCAGCAGCTGAAGCGTAGGCGTAGGCGTCGGGCCGGGTGTCGGGCTTGGGGTTGGCTCCGGCGTGGGGCTGGGCTCGGGCGTCGCCGTGGGCCTGGGGGTCGCCGTCGGCTTGGGCGTCGGGCTTGGCGTAGAGGTCGGCACCGCGATGGCCGCCTGGGAAAACAGCCAGGTCAGCGTGTCCTTGCCGGCGATGCCGTCGTCCTTAAGGTCGTGCTTGCGCTGAAACTTTTTGACCGCGCGCTGGGTATTGACGCCGAACTTGCCGTCCGCCTTGTCCTCCAGATACCCCAGCTCGATCAGCCTCTCCTGCAGCCGCTGGACGTCTTCCCCTTCCATGCTGCGCTTCAACGAACGGGACATGCCGCCCGGCATCAGCGTAGCCTCGGGCGCAGCCGTCGCGGAATCCTCCGCCGGCGTATCGATAGGCGGTGTGGGAAGCATCGTAGGCACGGGCGTCACCGCCTGCTTGGGCGTCCCTGATGCTTCGGGCGACGCCGTCGCCACGGCGTGCGTAGGGACCGCTTCCCCTTCGCCGAGGCTTGGATCCGCCGCCGCCGTCTGCATGCCGGAGACCGTCATGGCTGCCGCCAATAAATAAGCTGCTAAAGTACGTACAGGCTCCATCGTATTCCCTCCCCTAAAATTGGGTTCTTCTCTTTTTAATTGAAACGCACGAGATATGTCTTTTCATCCCGATTTCCGTTTATGCAAAAAAATGGGTCAGCTTGCCTGGCCTGTCAAACCACAGCCCCTGAATGCCCGCCTCCATCGCCGCCTCCACATTGACGCGCGTATCGTCGATAAACAGGCTGCGCGCCGGCGTCAAATCGCAACGGGCGATCAGCTGACGGTAGATTTCGGGCTCGGGCTTGAGCAGGTGCAGATAGCACGATACCACGTATCCGTCGAAGAGCGAGAAGAAGTCGTACGTCCTGAGCAGCCACTCGAACGAGGGCTGATGGTAGTTAGACAGGATATATAGGCGCTTTCCCCCCTCCTTGCAGCGCTTGAGCGCGGCGACGCCCTCCGCTACAGGCGTCTTTAGATCCATCCAGCGCGCAAAGATCAGGTCGATCGCGGGGCGCAAATCTGCCCGTCCCTGGGCCATGCGCTCGGCCGCCTGCGCATACGTCGCCGTTCCCCGGTCCAGATCCAGCCAATGGCTGGACAGAAACACGCGCTCCATGAGCTGCGCCTTAAGCGCCTCGTCCTCGCCAAAGAGCGTATCCAACACATGCTGCGGGCTAAAGCGCATGAGCACGTTGCCGATGTCGAAGACCACGCTGTCGATCTCCTCCCAGGGCATTTCCTCAAAGCGTTCGTCGATAAACTGCATATTCCATTCCTCCCAAGTATCGTCTTAATCGATCGCTCGCGCACCCAGGTACGCCTCGATCGCTCGCCAAGTCTCTTCGTTGATAGGCACCCCCTGCGCCAGATTGCGCTCGACCGTCCGCTGCATGTATTCGCCCGGATAGCGAATCGGCGCACCGCCCTGTGCCGGCTTAGAGGACTTGATGTCGTCGATCGCCGCATCGAGCAGGGCGTCGACCTCCCCTGCGGAGAGCAAGCCCCTGAAGTCGATCGCGATGAACACCTGCGACAGCCCGCGCTCGGCCCTCGGGTCGCGGCTGATCGCGCTGACCGTCCGCCCCATCGAGAGCGCGGCGGCCAAGAGGTCGAGCGCGATGGACATCGCGGAGCCCTTCCAATAGCCGGTCGGCAGGATGCGCCGCGTCCCTAGGATCGCTTTGGGGTCGCGCGTGAGCTCCCCCTCCGCGTCAAAGCCGCCGTCGATGGGCAGCATCTCCCCCGACAGGGCCGCGACCTCCAGCTTGCCGTAGGCGAACTGGCTCATGGCCATGTCGACGACGACGTGCCCTTTTTCCCGCGGCACCGCCAGCACGATCGGGTTGTTGCCCAGATGCGCGTCCGCCGCGCCCCAGGCGGGCATGTTCGCCATCGTATTGGTAAACAAGATCCCTGCGACGCCTGCGCGCGCCGCTTGCCAGCCGTAGCGGCCGGGACGCATCCAGTGATTGCCGTTGCGCACCGAGACGCAGGCGATGCCGTGCGTACGCGAGAGCGCAATCGCCCGGTCCATCGCGTCCTCTGCGATCAGCGGTCCGGGGCCGAAATGGCCGTCCCACACCTCCATGCCGCCCAGCGCGGCGATGCATTCGTGCGCCGCGTCCTTGTTTACGACGCCCTCCTGCACGTTCTTTAAAAAGCGGGGGAAGCGGTTGACCCCGTGCGAATACACGCCCTCCAGCGAATTTCTGGCAAATACGTCCGCCAGGCGCGCAGCGCGCGTATCGTCAAAGCCCGCCTTATCGAGCGATGCCGCGAGCGTTTTTTGAATCTGATCAAACGGGATGTAGAGCATGGCTTCCTCCTGCTTTTTTCATGATTATACCACGCGAGGGCGTGCATACGCAAACCAAAGCTGCACCGGCGGCCGACAACCCCGATAGGGAACGTATATTAGACGCATATGCTTCTCGTAGATCTTCTTCAATTTTCGCGTTTATTCCACCTCCATGACAAATTTCAGCCACATTTCGGCATTACAATAAGACCATCGAAAGCGAGAGCTTCCCCATAGCTTCCCGCTTCGATACCCCCCAACCCCCGGCAGACGGATCGCACACACCGTCGGCAGGGAGCATACCCTTTTCTTCTCCCCCTCCTCATCACACAACCCCAAGAAGCGAAACGCCCCGCATCTGCTGCACACCAGATGCGGGGCGTTTCGTTTGTATTCCAGATCGATCGGTATTAACCGAGGCTCGTGTACAGATTTCCCTTGCCCACGCCGTCCACGTGGATGTAAACGTTCATATATTCTACGCCATCGCGTTCATAGACCCACTCGAAGCAGGGCAGGAACGCTTCGCTCGTGTTTTCCTTGAACCCGGAGCAGTTCAGGCACGCCAAAATGCGTTTATAGGCGTTGGGAATGCGGTCAAAAGCCGCCTGAAACGGATCACGAATCGTCAGCACGGCGTACGGAGCGTCCTCCTGCCGGGCGAGCTCCGCGCCCGGGCATTTCGGCTCAAACCCCTCGGGCAAAACATAGGCGGCTGCATAGCCGCGAAGGCCGAATCGGTTTTTCTGCTCCGGGGAGACGAAGGGAAAGTCCCAACCGATGCGCCGCGGTTCATATCCTGGAACGTCCATCAGCCCGCTACGCTGCGCCCAGTGATCGATATAAGCGTTTACGTCATTCTCCGGGCAGGGGCTGATGATCACATAGCGCGCCATGCGAAACGCCTCGACTGTCTCAATGCGCACCGGCGAGTACGCATCGGCGCGGGCGCTCATGTCGTCTCGCAGCAGCGCGTCCAGCGTGCAGGAGAAGACATCGCACAGTTCGAGCAGCTTTCCCACCTCGGGATAGCCCTCGTCTGCCTCCCACTTGGAGATCGTCTGACGTGAAACGCCCATCCGCTCGGCGAGCTTCTCCTGTGTCATGCCGCCGTTCAGCTTCCTCAAATACTGCAGGTTCGCCCCGAAAGCCATCGCCATTCCTCCGTTCGTTTGTTCCTGCTTTGATGATAGCAAACGCCCATGAGAAAGTCTATCAACCGTAGATTGCAATTTTTACTGCGAACGACAAGCGTAAGGTGCGAAGAGTATGTAGCCGGTAGGGATCCATATGCTCGCCTGTATTCAAAAAACAGGAGGTCGAATCTCTTCAACCTCCCGTCAGGGACATTACTTTCCGAAGTAGCGCTTCAGCAGGCCCTCGAACGCCCTGCCGTGGCGGGCCTCGTCGCGCGCCATCTCATGCACGGTGTCGTGGATGGCGTCCAGGCCCAACGCCTTCGCCTTCTTGGCCAGCTCCGTCTTGCCCAGCGTCGCGCCGTTCTCGGCCTCTACGCGGACGGTGAGGTTCTCCTTGGTGGAGTCGGTCACGACCTCGCCCAGCAGCTCGGCGAACTTCGCCGCATGCTCGGCCTCTTCAAAGGCGGCTTTCTCCCAGTACAGGCCGATTTCCGGATAGCCCTCGCGATGCGCTACGCGGGCCATCGCCAGGTACATGCCCACCTCGGTGCACTCGCCCACGAAGTTGGCGCGCAGGCCTTCCTTGATTTCCTCGTCCACATCCTTGGCCACGCCGACCACATGCTCGGAGGCCCAAACCTTGTCGCCAGCCTGCTCGACGAACTTGGCGCCGGGCACGCCGCAGACGGGGCACTTCTCGGGCGGGCAATCGCCCTCGTGTACATAACCGCAAACCGGGCAAACAAACTTTTTCATGATCTTTTCCTCCTCGATTTTTGCTTCTTGTATATTGAGTGATTCTCTCACAGGGAGACTGTCTTGCGCCGTTTCCGGCGGTACGTAGGTCGTCGCGTTCTTGGGCGTCTTGCCCTTTACGACCTTATGGTAATAATCGTAGGTCATGACCTCGCCGCCAGCGCCCATTTGGGCCGTATCGGTGGAGAGGAAGTACAGCGTGTGAGTCGACAGCTCGTGGCGGCCGATGACCGTGCCCGTCACATAGCTGACCGCTTTTCTCAAAACCGGCAGGCCGTCTTCCATCGCATAGGGAATGGCGGCGAACTTGTCGACGTCGCGTCCGGATCTAAAGCCTAGGGTGCCGATCGTCAGGGGCGCTTCATCCCGTGCGATGACGCTGATCGCCAGCCGCCCCGTCTGCTCGATGGCGCTATGGGTATGGTTGTCGCGGTTCATGCTGACGGCCAGCACGGGCGGCTCGGCCGTCACCTGAAAGCATGTGTTGACGATGCAGCCGACGGGCCGCTGCCCCTCCAGCGATGTGACGGCGTAAAGGCCGTAGGACATCTGGTTGAGGGCGTTGAAATCCAATGACACAGGAAACCACCTCCGAAATTATTGCTGCTCGTTTTTTTCCCGCTGGATACAGTCCGCGCACAGCCCGGAGGAGTTGACCTCCACGCG
Source organism: Bacillota bacterium (assembly GCA_023404715.1). Taxonomy (GTDB): domain Bacteria; phylum Bacillota; class Clostridia; order Christensenellales; family Aristaeellaceae; genus Beduinella. The sequence continues at coordinate 6,288 of JAEYAR010000043.1, forward strand.
GTCCGTCCTGTGCCCCGACAGCGCGTTCATCTCACGCACCACGCCGGTCACGTCGCAGGCGACGTCGTAGATCCTGCGGCACCGCTCGCAGACGAAATGAATGTGATTGTCGCGCACGTACTCGTAATACGCGCTGCGCTGTCCCAGGTTCAGGCGTTTGATCTGCCCCATACGCTCCAATTGATCCAGGTTGCGATACACCGTGGCCTGGCCGATCTCCGGCAAGCGCCGGACGATCTCATCCGCCGTCATGTGCACCCGCTCAGAGCTGAGCGTGGAGAGCACCTGGCGGCCTTGTTTACTGATACGCTCGCTCATCGCTCGCCACCTCTCATCGATTTCGAATGTGATATCCTTTATCATTATGATAGCACTGATCCCCTTCATCGTCAAGAGGTTTTCGAAAAAATAATGAGAATTATTCCGAATTTGCACTCCGCCCACGCTGCTTGTGAACCAATACATCTCTAATATATGCAGAGCGAAACAAAAAAATCCTCTCTTTCAAGCGGGAGGCGGTCTTTTCACCGGCACCGGCATGCGTCAAATAAGACCGTAGTGCAAAAGCGCGCTATAGACGCCGTTTTCCATCACAGGAAGGGTATGGTATGCGCAAAACGGCAGGATCTCCGGCGCGCAGTCGCCCATGGCGATGCTGCCGGGCACATGGCGCAGCATCGGCAGGTCGTTGGCGCTGTCGCCCAGCGCGTAGCAGTCTTCGAGCTGGATGCCCAGGCGGCCGCACAGCAGGTCGATCCCCGTCGCCTTCGAGTGCCCGAGGGGCACGATCTCCCCCATGCCGCCGCCGCGGTCGATTAACGTAAAGCGCCCCGCCAGCAGGCGCTGAAGCCCTTCCACGTCGCTCTCTGGATGCCGGTAGATAAAAAACTTGTCGAATGTGTGGGACAGGTCGCTTTCCTCAAACCATGCGCTGATGCCCGTTTCGCCAAACACATTGTGCAGGCGCTCGAGCTCGTCAAAGCGGACGCAGGGCTCGGGATCGAAGTATATGCCCCGGCTGCCCTCAAAAAAGACGCTGATCCGAAGCTGCCGCAGCGCCCGAACGATCTGCACGCACTCCTCGTGCCCGAGCTCGAACGCGTAGAGCTTCTCCCCGTACAGTTCAACCCACGTGCCGCAGCCGCACACGAAGCCGTCAAAGCCGAGGCCGCGGATTTCGCCGTCTATGTTGCAGATCGTCCGTCCTGTGTTGACGAACAGCAGGTTTCCTTTCTCTTGCGCCATGCGCAGGGCGCGGCGCGCGCTATCCGGCACGGTTTGGGTCTTTTCGTCGAGCAGCGTGCCGTCGATATCGAAAAAAATCATCTTGGGTTTCATGTCGTTCCTCGCTTTGGCAATCTATAGGGACGCCGTTCCTCTCTCGCAGCGCAGGGCCGTCTATTCCTCCGCGATGACGTCCTCCCTTGTGACCGTTTGATAAGGAATCCAGACATACCGGTCGTCTTCGACGGGGTATGCGTACGTTTGCCCGCTCACCGCCTCACCCTGCGCCAGCAGCACCGCGAGCTGCAACGCGGCCTTCGCCTGGTTGACGTCGTCGTTGAAGACCGTGCCCAGCAAAGACCCCTGGCGCAGCGCCTCCTTGGCGGGCGCCGTCGCGTCGACCCCGACCACGGGCATAAAGCGCCCCTCCGTAAAGTAGCCTGCGGCCTTGAGCGCGTCGATCGCGCCCAGGGCCATGTCGTCGTTATTGGCGATGACGCACTCGATCCGGTCGCCAAACGCGGCCAGGAAGCCGGACATCTTGTCCTGCGCCAAAAGCCTTTGCCACTTGCCGGTATCCTCCTGTAGCTTCTCCAGTTGAAAGCCCGCATCCTGCAGGGGCTTGAGCGCATATTGGCTGCGCAGCTCCGCGTCCTGATGCCCGGGCTCTCCCTTGAGCAGGACGTATTGCACGATGCCGTCCCCGTTCTTGTCCGCCTCCGGATGTTCGCGGAAGTACTGCGCCATGATCTCCCCGGAGAGCTGCCCGCTCTGCGTCGCGCTCGCGCCTACATAGTAGGCCCTGTCGTAGATTTGGATGTCCTCCAAAAGCGGCTCCCTGTTGATGAAGACCACCGGCACGCCCCGCGCTTTCGCCTTTTCGATCAGATAGCCCGCCGCGGTGCGGTCTACGGGGTTGAGGATCATGGCCTCGACGCCGGATGAAAGCATCTGTTCGACCTGGTCGTTTTGCAGGTTTTGATCGTTTTTGCTATCGTAGACGGTCAAATCAGCCATGC
>JAEYAR010000054.1 GCA_023404715.1 Bacillota bacterium
CCTCGCGGTATTTCGATATTTTGTATAGACCCAAAGCCGCGCTTACTCTTTGCGTATTGAGCGTGCGTAAACAACTCTTCTATCCTTGGTTCGATCTTCATTCCACTTGGAGTAACTCATGCTTACGCCAAATACGGCATCCTGAACGGGGTTTTTGATTAGGCCAATCACCACATTCGAGAAATGAAAGGATATGGCTAGCGGATCATCGCTTTCATTGAGCCACTCTAGCGCTTCATCCAGTTGATACAGCCCACCTTTTTGCGGAAAGTGATAGTAGGTGATATCAATGGGGCCGAATTGAACCATGGAAGCGTCCGTCGGTTCGCCAAACCGGCCGCATAAATTCGAATAAATGGGAAAGAAGCCGCCTGCTTCGGCCTCTAAGGGTGCGTTTGGAAAGAATAGTTGCACTTGATATAGCTCGTAATGGTCAAACATGAACTCGACTTCATCCGGGTTGCCGAATATGCCAAGCTTTTCCGGATGATCTACGGATGCGTTATACTTGTCGCCGTTCTCGCTCGTGCGCGTAAAGGAGGTATCGAAGCGCTCCCTTAGGATTTCATCACAGGCATAGGGCGTAATGCCAAAGGGGATGTCGAGAAAGAGATAAGCGGGGGCTTGCGCATCCAAAGCGGTTTCGGCGACGCCGCATTGCGTCACGCTCAGATCACCGGCGCGTGCGTCTGCCGGAAGCATAGGATGCACCGCCAGCACAACGAAAAAAGTGACAACGGCCCTGTATGCAAAGCGCCCTATTTGCGCTAACAGATCGTGATACATTGGGATTCCTCGTTTATTATACGGACGCATCCAAAAGCGGCTCGATATGCTGCTGTATCAAATCAATCCTGTCAAAGACAGTCGGCTTGAAGGTTCCCGCCACAGCCACTACGATTGCTTTTGCCGGGTTCACATAGATCACATTGCCGCTGTTTCCGATGGCGGCGTAGATATTTTTCTGCTTATCGATAATCCACCACAGATAGCCATACAGCATATCTCTGAAATTGCCGTCGCATTGTACGCGTGGCTGGGTGCTTTCTGCAATCCATTCAGACGAAACGATGCGTTTTCCGCGATACATCCCACCTGCGAGACACATCTGCCCGATTTTCGCCATCTCCTCCGCGGACATACAAAGGCCGTAGCCTGCGGCACCGACACCTTTGGGATCGGCAAACCAGATGTTGCCGTGGGGTTTCTTTGACAGGGTGAACGCCTTGTGTTCCTCAGCCGTTTCGGCATAATAGTTTGTGCGCGGGGCAATCCCCAGCGGGGTAAAGAGATATTGATTGGCGAAATCGACCGTTGGCAGCCCAGAGGTTTTCGTAATGATCCCGGTCAGAATATGGATGCCCAGCGTAGCATATTTGAACTGCCCGGTAAGGCCGGCCCTGCCGCCGAGAAGGTCAAGAGCCGCCACAGTCCAGTCATCGCTGGAGCATACCTTTGTCCACGGCTCCGACCTGTATTTATAGGGTGCGGTCATCGTCAGCAGGTGCCTGACCGTCACCTGCTGCAGGGTCTTTTCTCCCCGTTTGATCGTGTAGTCCGGGAAAAAATCCAATACCGGCTGATCGATGCTTTTTATGTAGCCTTTCTCAAGCGCGATTCCAACCAGCAGGGATACAACGCTTTTTGTGGCCGACATAATATGCACGGTGTCGGTCGTTTTGTAATCGTGCCAAGTGTCTTCGATGATGGTGATGTCGTTTTTCAGAGCGGTAATCTGGCAGATGTTCTCTTGTGTCGCAGCAATGTAATGATGGAATTCTGTATGATTCATGTTGATGCTCGCTTTCATATGCCATATTTGCGCTATGGGACCGCGGCGCATAGGGATTCCTTCTTATTTACCCTATTCTACCCTGTAAATGCTGAAAAAGCAAGCGAATTGGACGATCGAGCGTCGCAACGCGTGAGATGGATAGGGCGCTCCGAGGCGGGGTCCGGCGTCATCGACGTCAAAAAAAGAGCCCAAAAAAGAAAAATGCATATGAACGCGAACAAATGTTTGCAATATCCCTCAAACCGTGGTATAATGCCTGTATCAGGGTACGGAAGGATGAAAGACGTGGACGTTTGGAGCAAACTGCGCATTTTATCGGATGCGGCCAAATACGACGCAGCCTGCACATCCAGCGGCGCTTCGCGCAAGGGCGGCGGCGGCCTGGGCAACGCGGTCGCCTGCGGCATCTGCCATAGCTTCGCGGCGGATGGGCGCTGCATCTCGCTGCTCAAGGTACTGATGAGCAACGCCTGTGTGAACGACTGCAAGTACTGCCAATCCCGCCGGTCGAACGATTGCGAGCGGGCGACCTTTATGCCCGACGAGCTGGCCGATCTGACGATTGCGTTTTACAGGCGCAATTATATCGAGGGGCTCTTCCTCTCCTCGGGCATCGTCGAGTCGCCGGATCATACGACGGAGATGATGATCGGCGCGCTTGCAAAGCTGCGCAACGCTTACGGCTTTCAGGGATACATCCACGCCAAGGCGATCCCCGGCACATCGCCGCTGCTGGTGGAGCGGCTGGGCATGCTGGTGGACCGCTTGAGCGTCAACATCGAGCTGCCCAGCGCGCAGTCCCTCGAGAGCCTGGCCCCGCAGAAAAACAGGGAGGCCATCCTGCGGCCCATGGCGCAGATCCGCGATCGGGCGGTGCAGAGCAAGGAGGAGCTGGCGGTGTTCCGTTCGGCGCCGCGCTTCGCGCCTGCGGGGCAAAGCACGCAGATGATCGTCGGCGCCACGCCGGAGACGGACATGCAGATCCTGAACCTGACGCAGGCGCTCTACAAACGCTACCGTCTGCGCCGCGTCTTTTACTCCGCTTACATCCCGGTGGGGGATGCGCGGTTGCTGCCCGTAAAGGCGCCGCCGCTGCTGCGCGAGCACAGACTGTATCAGGCGGACTGGCTGCTGCGCTACTACGGCTTTACCGCAAGCGAGATCCTGGAAGAGGACGCGCAGATGCTCGATCCCAAGGTCGATCCCAAGTGCGCATGGGCCCTGCGGCATCTGGATCGCTTTCCCGTGGACGTGAACCGAGCGCCGGTCGAGATGCTGCTGCGCGTGCCCGGCATCGGCGTCAAAAGCGCGCAGCGCATCGTGGCCGCGCGCCGTGAGACGCCGGTCATATTTGAAGGGCTGAAAAAACTCGGCGCGGTGACGAAGCGGGCGCAGTTTTTCGTGACCTGCTCGGGTCGCATGCAGCCGGGGCTGCGCGTGGGGGAGGAGGCGCTCTACCGCCAGCTGGCGATCGACAGCCGCGTACCAGGGCTCACGGGCGGCGAGCAGACGTCGCTCTTCGAGGCGACGCCGCAGCTCTTGCTGGGAGGGATGTAGATGGAATACGTATACGACGGTACGTTCGACGGTCTGCTCTGTTGCATCTTCCGCGCCTTCGAGCGCAAGGAAACGCCCGAGCAGGTACACCCGCGCATGCCAGAGCAGCTATCCCTGCTGGGCGAGCCTGTGCTGGTGGCGACCGACGCGGGGCGCGCAAGGCGGGTGGAGGCGGGAATTGCCCGCACCGCGGGCATGCAGGCGCTGTCCTACGTGCGCGATGCGGTCTACTCCGCCCATCCGTACGCCGGGCGGGACGCCGTCTGCTACGCGCGCCTTGTCTTTCGCTACGGCCCGGCGGTACACGACCTGCTCACCGACGATACGCTGCTGCGCGTGCGCGATACGAGCAGCAAGCTGTGGAAGGAGGTGGGGCAGCTGCGTGAATTTCTGCGCTTTAAGGAGCTGGAAAACGGCGTCTATATCGCCGAGATGACGCCTGAAAACGACGTGACCGAGCTGCTCATGCCCCATTTTGCGGACAGGCTGGGGGATATGGCCTTTATCCTGCACGACCGGGGGCGCAAGAAGGCGGGCGTCTACGATACCCATGGATGGGTGCTGGCGTCGTCCGCACAGATGCGCATGCCTGCGATCAGCGCGCGCGAGGTGGGATATCAGGCGATGTGGAAGATGTTCTACGAGACCATCGCCATCAAGGAGCGCGAAAACCCCCGCCTGCGCCGCCAGTTTATGCCCAAAAAGTATTGGCGCGACCTGACGGAGATGCAGGGGCCTGCGGTATTCAAGTGACAAATTTTGCGCCGCCTATTCTGGCTCATGAGACATTGCGCTGCGCGATGGGGTGCTGGCCGTGTTGACGCTGCTTGCGTGCGACGGGTCGACCGGGCGGGAGCTGACCTGACGAGAAGCAAGACGCCCCTGACCGCACGCAAAAACGCGGATCAGGGGCTTGATCTTCCGGGCTTTTGTATGTTACGATGAATAAAAAGCGCGGAAGGAGCGTCATCATGTCGCAGATCACCAAGCGCGCGCTGGCCGAATCGCTCAAGCGCCAGTTGGAGCGGCGCCCGCTGGATAAAATTACGGTCAAGGAGCTGACCGACGAATGCGGGCTCAACCGTCAGACCTTTTATTATCACTTTCAGGATATCTACGACCTGCTCGGCTTTGCCTTTAGGGAAGAGGCTGAGCGGACGCTGGGCGAAAACCGCACGTACGAAAGCTGGCAGGAGGGCTTCCTCAACGCGCTGTGTTACGTGAAGAACCACCGGCGCATGGTGGAAAACGCCTATCATTCGATCGGCCGCGAGCATTTGGAGGGATATCTGTACAGCGTCGTATCCGATCTGCTGATGGGCGTGCTCGGCGAGCAGGCGCATGGCTTGCGGGTGTCCGAGGAGGACATGCGTTTTATCGTGGATTTTTATATGTACGGCTTTGTGGGCGTCGTGCTCGAATGGATCCGCACGGGGCAGAGGGAGGAGCCGCGCGCGTTAACCTCGCGGCTCGCACGGTTGGTCGAAGGGGATTTCAGAAGCGCGCTTCAAAAATTCCATGCGTAGGGATCTCGATCTCGCGGCGGCCCGCGTCAGATGGCGGACGCGTGCAGGCGGGAAAAGGCGGGAAACGCTTACGACTGAAGGGGCGCGCGTTTCCCGCCTCGTTTGTTTTTTACACGAACAGGCAAATCTGACGCCGTCGAAGCGGTCGATGAGATCGGTTAGGAGCGGACTGTCACACCAATGTCATTCACTTTAGCGCGGTTAAAGCTTCGACGCAAATGTAGGGGCGACCATGGGTCGCCCGCCCGTAGTCCAAAGGCTCCCCAGGCCAGGGGAGCTGTCAGCGAAGCTGACTGAGAGGTCGTTTTTTGTGCACATTCGAGACTGCCTCCGGCGGGGGAACGCGCTCCGCTGGGGCCAAAGGGGACAGGGGGATTCCGATTTCCTTTCTCGCCCCGCCTTGCTACGCAACGCGGGGTACGCGTCGGCGAATTTTCAATTCGCACGCCGCTCGTTCGCTTCGCTCCCCTTCGACCTTCGTCCCCTCTGGACTCCCCTGTAACCCCTTGAAGCGGCCACTCTCGGGGGCTTCCAGATCCTCCATTCGCCGTTGTCGCCCTTCGCCCCGCGCCCGTAGCGCGCGGGGTACGCGTCGGCGATTTTCCAAATCGCGCGTCGCTAGTCGGCCGTTCGGCCTCCCTTATCGCTTCGCGGCGCTCTGCGGCTCAT
>JAEYAR010000088.1 GCA_023404715.1 Bacillota bacterium
GCACATTCTCATGGTTGGGGCCCAGGTACTCCCGGAAGGTGTCGAATGGCACGATCTCCAGCACTTGCTTTTTCTCCTGTTCCATTTACTGCTTGCCTCCTTTATTCGCTTTGTCGGGGAACTCCAGACGGAAGTTGACGTACTTGCCGCCGGTGTCTGCCAGCACCACCGTGGCGTCGTAGAGGACGCCCTTCTCCTCGCTGAACAGGCCGGTCATTTTGACCTTGCCGGTTTTCAGTAGGGCGGCGGCCACCTTCTTGGTGAGGGTCTTGCGCTTTTTCTGGAAAAAGCGATCATCCTTCCACATGACGAAACCGCACTCCCGGCTGGCACAGTGGAAATTCTGCTTGCCCTCCACCACGTCGGCCCCGCAGCGGGGGCACTTGCCGATGCTCTCCCGCTGCTCCTGAAACAGCGCCGCGTCTGCCTGGGCCGCGCTGTACTGCACCACCAGCTCGCGGGTCAGCGCCTCGATGCCCGCCATGAAGTCGGCGGCGGGGCGCTCGCCCCGCTCCACCTCCTTCAGCGCCGCCTCCCACTCGGCGGTGAGCTTGGCGGACTTGACCGCCTCCGGCAGCACCACAATGAGGTTGACCCCCTTCTGCGTGGGGAGGAGCTGGCGGCCCTTGCGCTCCAGGAAACCGCCCTTCACCAGCTTTTCCAGCACTCCGGCGCGGGTGGCCGGGGTCCCCAGGCCCTTGCGCTCCAGCTCCTCGATCTGCGCGAACTCCTCCGCGTCGGCGTTCTCCATCGCGGCCAGCAGGCTGTCCTCGGTGAAGTGCTTGGGCGGCGCGGTGGTGCCCTCCTTGACCGTGGCGTTGATACGGGGGAGGGCCGCCCCCGCCTGGAGCTCTGGCAGACGGCCTCCGTCCGGCAGACGGCCACTGTCAGACGGCGCGTCCTCCTCCGGCTTGTGTTTGAGGGTGGCGTCAAACCGCTCCTGGACCGCCCGCCAGCCCTGGGAGAGCACCGTGCGGCCCTTGGCGGTGAAGGTCTCCCCGCCGCAGGCGAGTGTCAGGGCGGTCTCCGCCGCGACGTGCTTTTCCGCCACCGCGCACACCAGCCGGACCGCCGCCAGGGTGAGCACGTTGCGCTCCCCGGCGGGGAGGGCCGCCAGATCGGCGCGGGCAAGCTGGGCGGTGGGCAGCAGCGCGTGGTGGTCGCTCACCTTGGAGCCGTCCACCACCTGGGCCGCGTTCACCGTCAGCTCCGCCCCCTCCAGGCAGGGCAGCGCCTTGGCCGCCGCCTCCACCAGACCCGGCACCGTGGGGGCCGTGTCCTCGGTGAGAAATTGGGCGTCAGTCCGGGGATAGGTGAGGAGCTTTTTTTCATAGAGGGCCTGGGCGTAGTCGAGGACCTGCTGGGCGGTGTAGCCGAAGATGCGGTTGCCGTCCCGCTGGAGGGAGGTGAGGTCGTAGAGCCGGGGCGGGCGCTCCGCCCGGTCCTTGCGTTCCACCGCCGTGACGGTGGCCGTCTGCCCACCGCAGGCCGCCCGCAGCCGGTCCGCCTCCTTGCGGTCTTGGAGCCGCCCGCCGCTGGCCTTGAAACCGCCGCAGTCCAGTTCCACCGTGTAGAACTTCTCCTTCTTGAAGTGGGCGATTTTGTCCTCCCGCTCCACCACCAGCGCCAGGGTGGGGGTCATCACCCGGCCCACGTTGAGGGTGCGGTGGTAGAGGCAGGAAAAGAGCCGGGTGGCGTTGATGCCAACCAGCCAATCCGCCTTGGCCCTGCACAGGGCCGCGTCGAACAGACGGTCATAGTCCGCGCCGGGGCGCAGCGCCTCGAAACCCGCCCGAATGGCGGCGTCCTCCATGCTGGAAATCCACAGCCGGGAGAAGGGCTTTTGACACCCCGCCTCCTGGTAGACCAGCCGGAAGATGAGCTCGCCTTCCCGCCCGGCGTCGGTGGCGCAGACCAAACGCTCCACGTCCTCCCGCGCCATGAGGGAGGAGAGCACGTCGAACTGGCCCCGCTTTTCCGGGGAGAGGGCATATTTCCACTCACCGGGCAGGATGGGCAGCCCGGCCAGCTCCCACTTGGAGTAGGCCGGGTCGTAGGCGTCGGCGGGGGCCAGCCCCGCCAGATGCCCCAGGCACCAGGAGACGAGGTAGCCCCCGCCCTCCAGGTAGCCGTCCCGGCGGCTCTTGACGCCCAGCACGGCGGCGATGGACTGCGCTACGCTGGGCTTTTCCGCGATAATAAGCTGCATATGGTAGCCTCCTTTGGTAGAACGATAGACCCCCGTTTTCGGGGGTCCAGGTCATAGGATACGGGCCCCCCGGTTGGAGGGCCCGCAAAGCCTTGTCTCATGCGGGTCTGCGGGGGCCTATTTGTCCACTTCGGACCCTTCCCGCACCCGCGCCAGCTCGCCCATCAGCTCCTTGTAGCACACGCCCACGCAGGGCAGGCCGTGGGAGTATCCGCAGCCCCGGCAGGGGTGGCCGGGCGGGAGGGCCGGTTCCTCCGGCCCCCGCCGCCCGGTGGGGCGCTGCTGCATCATCCGCTCCAGGGCGCTATCCGTGAACATTGGCATATCAGACCCCTCCGCGCAGATCGTCAGGGTCCCCGCCGTCGCCGTCCGGCTCCTCCTCCGGCAGACCGTCCACGGCGGCCAGCGCCCCATCGTCAACCGTGCCCGGCTGGACCTCCGCCACCGCAGCGGCCTCCAAATCGTCCTCGTTCACCGTGGGCTCCTCCATCTCGAAGGTGAAGTCGTCCAGGTCCTCGGCGTCGTCCAGGTCATGCTTGGGCTTGTAGATTTTGAGGTAGTACCCAGCGCCGCCGACGCCCAGGACCACCAGCAGCAGCACCAGCACCGTGCCTAGGCTGCTCTTTTTGGCGGGCTCCGGGGCGGGCTCCTCCTGGTCGGGGGCCTCCGGCTGGGGCGTGGGCTCCGGGTCCGGCTTGGGCTCCGGGGTGGGCTCCGGCTCCTTCGGCGCGGCGTCCCCCTCGGTCTGCTCGGCAAGGGCCGCGAGGTCGTCCAGGGTCACGGCGTTAAGGAAATACACGTTCTCGCTGTTCTTTTGTCGGTCAATGACAAGGTAGAACACCTCCTCGTTGGCGGCGGTAATGGTGAAAAACTCCTTGCCGTCCTCCCCGGTGGCATTGTCCGTCACCGTGCCGGTGCCGTCCGGCGTGAAGGGGTTGGGCTCCCGGTCCTCTGCGGCGTCGCTGTCCTGGATGGCTCCCGGCTTGGAGGTGCCGACGGTGGAGCTGCCCGTGGAGGGCTTCACCGTCGTGGTGCTGCCCGCGCCGGTGGAGGGCGTCGGGGCAGGTGTCGGCGTGGGAGTGGGCGACGGGGTAGGCGTAGGCGTCGGTGTCGGCGTGGGACAGGTGGATGAGGACCCGCTGGAGGTGTTCTTGTCGGCGGGGTCCTTGTAGTAGGGATTTCTCACCTGGACCGACTGGCTCTTGTTGCCCGCGTGGTCCACCGCATAGACGGCCACCTGCTCATAGGTGCTGTCCGCGTAGTCCTTGATGCGCACGTCCGCCGTGCCGTTGGTGAGGTCGGACACCCGGTAGCCGTTGATGTAGATGTACTCGACGCCGGAGAGGGCGTCGTCCGCCTCCGCCCGCAGCGTCTTTCCATCCACAGAGGCCCGGATGGTGGGGGCCTCCCGGTCAAAGCACTCGATGTACCGGCTCTTGTTGTGGGTCTTGCCGTTCTTGTCCGTCACCGTCACATAGATGGTGCAATTCTCGCTGATCTCCACATAGGCGCTGTTCCCGGCGGCGAAGTCGTCCGTCAGGTCCAGCCAGCTCCCGTTGCGCTCCACCCTGGCCTGGACCAGCTCCCAGCCGGTGCCGTTTACGTCGGTCAGGCGTATCTCCACGTCCGCCGCCTTGCGATACCAGCCGGACGGGGCCAGGATGGAGATGGTGTACTTGGGCTCCGGGGGCGGCGCGGGGACCGGGCCCTTGCAGGCCGTCAGGTCCAGCTTGCAGACCGGGCAATCCCCATTCACCGTGCCGGCGGCGCATTTTACCGTGCAGGCGCAGACCGGGGCGGGCTCCGGCTCCTTGCCCTGGCAGGCGGTCAGGTCCGCCGCGCAGATGGGGCAATCCGCCTTGACCGCGCCTTCGGCGCACTTCACCTCGCAGGTGCAGGTGGGGACGGGCTCCGGCTCCTTGCCCGTGCAGACGGTCAGGTCCACCGCACAGGCTTGGCAATCCGCCTTCACCGCGCCCTCGGCGCATTTCACGTCACAGATACAGGCCGTGGGCTCCCCGCTGTCCGGCGCGGGCTCCCCGGCGCTCGCGCCCAGGGTGGCCGCCCCCAGCAGGGGGACGCACAGCGTACCCAGGCACAGGGCCACAGCCAGCAGTTGCAGCAGCTTATTCTTCATCGGTGGGCTCCTCCTTCCGCTTCAAAATGTCAGGCATCCCGCCCTGGTTGCGAAACGACTGCAACAGGTCCGCCAGCTCCTCCAGCGGCAAGTTGACCCCGCGCACCAGCCCGACGATCTCCAAATTCTCCTGTTCGGTCTTTTTCTGCTCCAACTCCCGGATGTCCGCCTGGAGTTCTGCGATTTTCGCCTTCTTGCGGTCCATCTCCGCGACGATTTTATCAATCTTCATGGGGTGTCCTCCTTCTCATTTGTCATGCCGCCTGGGCGTCGATGTCCTTGGCGTACTCCCGCCAGGACCAGCGGCGGCCCAGGCCCTTGATCTTGGTGAGGCCGGGCCGGGCGGCGTCCTCCACCGCCAGGGCGCGGACGAACAGGTCCGGGTAACGCCGCCGCAGCTCCAGCACCTCCGGCTTTTTCATGGAGGGGCAGAAGAAACAGGAGGACTTGCCCGGCCTGGGCAGCCCCGCCGCCTCGACGGCCCGGATGCAGGCCGCACGGTTCCAGCCCCACTCCAACAGCGGGTAGACCTTTCTGTACTTCTTGTCCCTCTGGTCTTGTTTCCACGCCTTGTCCCGGCGGCTGGCCTCCCCGGCGTCGTAGCCGATAAATTTGATTACTCGCTCCCCACGGGCCCAGGCGGCCCGGCAGCCGGGGTGGTGGTTGCAAAACTTGTCCTGGGGCCCGATTTTGTGCTTTTGGGAACAGGTCTTGTAACCGTAGGCCAGGGAGGGCAGCGTACAGGAGCGCAGGCACTCCATCTCCAGCGTCAGCCGGTCCCCGTGGCGGTCCACGTTCTCCACCACCGTGATCTCCGGCATCCCGTGGGCCCGCAGCCACTTGTTCATAATGCCGATAAAAGCGTAGGTGTGGGGCTGCTCCGCGCCGGTGTCCGCGAACAGGATGAGGTCCACGGGGACGCCGCGCCGGTGCAGCCCCACCAGCATGGCGGCGCTGTCCGTGCCGCCGCCGAAAGAAACCATGTTCAAGGCTCCACCTCCATTTCTCCAAATTCCAGCAGGAACAGGGGGTTGAGGAGCTGCCCGTCCTGCGTCACCTCGATATGCAGGTGGGGGCCGGTACTGTTGCCGGTAGAGCCCACCGTCGCTATTTGTTCTCCTCGCTTGACCTCCTGGCCGGTGGAGGCCAGCAGGTCGGTACAGTGGGCAAAGCGCACCCGCCGCCCCTTGCCGTCGTCCACCACGATGGTGTTGCCCCAGCTCCCGTTGGGCCCCACCTCCACCACTTTGCCGTCCATGACCGAGTGGAGGGGGGACCCGGACGCCGCGCCGATGTCCAGCCCCCGGTGGAGCTGGGTGCCCGGCCCGGTGGGGTTCTCCCGGTAGCCGAAGGGGCTGGTGATGCTCCCCATCCAATCATAGCCCAGGGGATTGCCAAAGAGCTGATGCCCGCCCAGGCTGTCCAGGTACACCTCGTACATATCCCGCTGGCCCGCCCCGTCCAGGATGGGGCCCGCCACATCCTCGAAGTCGCGGGTGCGCAGCACCGTGTTGAGGATGTACCAGTTGTATTCGTGCTCGTCGCCATCCTCGTCGGTGTAGGTGCGCACCTCCACCTCCTCGATGAACTGGAGGTCGTAGACCTGGGAAAACAGCTCCCGCAGCACCCCCTCCACGTCGCTGAACTGGAAGTCCTCGTACATGGCGCTCAAAAAGGCGATGAGCTGAAAGGGGTCGTGGCCGATTGGGTCCAGGTCGTAGCGGTACTCGTCATACCCCGGATGGTCCCGCTCCGCGTTGTCGATCTGCTCTTGCAGGTCCGTCTCCATCTCGGTCCACTGGAGGTCCGCGCCGCTGATGTCCACGTCCTCCGCCTTGTAGCTGGGGACGAATACGCTGGAGAAGGCCCCGGAGAGCATGGTGCCGCAGGAGGCCATGCAGGACCCCAGCAGCACCAGCATCCCCACCACCAGGGCCGCCAGCGCCAGGACGCTCTTGTGGGCGGCCACAAAGCTACCCACCGCCTTTGCCGCGTCGCCCACCAGCCCGGCGGCCCGCTTGGCGTTGGACGCGCCCTTGCGGGCCTCCCGCGCCGCCTTGGCGTATTCCCGTTTGATGCGGCGCTTTTGGAGGTGGCGCTTGACGGCGCTCTGTTGCAGCTCCGGGTTGTCCCGGACCGCCGAGCGATAGAGAAAATTGACGTTGGCCTTGCGGCTCTGCCGCTCCAGCCTGCGCACCGTCCGATACGGGCGGTCCTTGGCGTGGCGGTAGACAAAGCGGGTGGTGTCCGTCGCCAGGGTCTCGGCGGTCAGCTCGGTCTTGTGGGCCGCCTCGGTCCCCACGTTCTCGCCCTCCACCTCCCGCAGCTTGGAGTGGACCTTTATATCCAGGGCCCGGCCAGCGCCCAGGGCCGCCCGGCCCACGGGGTTGCGGTAGCCCCTGGGCCGCTGCTCCCCCTCGAAGTGCAGCCGGGTCTTGACCTTGCCGCTCCCGGCGTCAAACTCCTTGCGCAGCTTGGGGAGACGCTTGTATTGGGGCAGGTCGGCGCGGGCCTGGGTGAGCTTTTCGCCCAGCACCTCGGCCCGCTTTTCCGCCGCCTGGGCCCGCTCCTCCGGGGTGAAGTGCAGGCGGCTCTTTTTGGGCGGCTCGGTCCCCTCGTAAGGGTTGGGCCTCTGCTTCATTCCGCCGCCCCCTTACGCCGCCGTCACTTCATCCAGCTTGGTCGTCATCACCTTGTAGAGCTGGGTGTCGTGGGGGAACTTGTCAACGAAGGGGATAATCTTATCTCCGAAGAACAGCAGCCCCTCGCCCTCGGCGCTGTTGGTGACGTACTCCAGTTGCCGGGGGGAGATGCCCAGGCGCTGGGCCAGGATGCCCCGGTCCCCGGAGGCTTGGTTGAGCATGAGGATGAAGTCCGAGTTTTCCAGGATATTTTCGATTTCGGGCGACGCCAGCAGGTCCTTCACGTTTTGGGTCAAACTGGTTGGGATGCCGCCGAACTTGCGGAAACGCTTGTAAATCTCGGCGGTATATGCCGCCGTCTGCGGCTCCCGCAGGAGAAGATGGAATTCGTCCAGGTACAGCCGGGTGGACTTGCCGATGGAGCGGTTGTAGGCCGTGCGGCCCCACATATTGTTCTGGACCGTGAGCATCCCCGGCTTTTTGAGGTTGGAGGACAGGCCGCTGATGTCGTAGCACACCAGACGGCTGCGCAGGTTGACGTTGGTGCGGTGGTTGAGCACGGAAAGCGACCCCTTGACGTACATCTCCAGCGCCGACGCCAGCCGCTTGGCCTCCGGCTCCTCCTGGGCCCGCAGCGCGTCGTACAGGTCCCCCAGCACCGGCATCCGCTCCGGGGCCGGGTGGGCAAGGTAGTCCTGGTACACCATCCGGGCGCAGCGGTCTATCACCGTCTTTTCGATGGGCTGCAAGCCCTCCCGGCCCGCCAGGATGAGCTCGCACAGGGAGAGGAGGAAGTCGCATTTCAGCGACAGCGGGGACTCCCCATCCTCGCCGGTGGCGAGCTCCAGGTCCATCGGGTTGAGGTAGTCGGTGCTGTCCAGGGCGATGCGGACCACCTGGGCCCCCAGGCGCTTCATCAGGCTGATGTACTCCGCCTCCACGTCCAGCACCAGGATGTCGTCGGTGGTGGCGAGGAACACGTTGGCGATCTCCCGCTTGGCGCTGAAGGACTTGCCGGAGCCGGGAGTGCCCAGCACAATCCCGTTGGGGCACTTGAGGCGCTTGCGATTGCAGAGTATCATGTTGCGGCTGATGGCGTTCAGCCCGTAGTAGATGGCGTCTCTGCCCGGTTGGAACGCCTCGCAGATGTTGAAGGGCACGAACACCCCCACGCTGGAGGTGGTGAGCCGCCGCTGTATCTCCACCCGGTTCACTCCCAGGGGCAGGGCGGACATGAAGCCCTGTTCCTGCTGATAGTCCAGGCGGCGCAGCTCGCAGTTGTACTGCTGCACCACGCCTTGGGCGGCAAACACGTTGTTTTCCAGCTCCTGCCGGGTGGGGGCGGTATGCACCAGGAGGATGGTGGTGAGAAACATCTTCTCGTCCTGTTCCTGGAGGGCCGCCAGCAGCTTTTGGGCCTCCTCCCCGAAGGTCACAAGGTCCGGGGGGAGCACGTCGTAGTCGTAGCCGGACCGGGACGCCCGCTTTTGCTCGTTGATTTTGGAGCTGTCCAGGTCGGTGAGCTTGCGCTTGATGAGCTTCACCGCCTCCCCTTGGTCGATGGCGTGGACATGGAGGGAGAAGATGAGGTTGCCGTCCAGCTCCAACAGGTCGGTGAGCAGCCGGTCCGGGAGCTGGGCGGCGTTGAGCTGGAGGAAGGACGCGGCCCCGTAGGCCGGGCCCACCCGGAAGGTCCGCCCCTCCTGAAAGAGAAAGCTGTCCGGCGCGATATAGTCCTTGCTGGAGAGCCCGGTCCCCACCAGCGTGTCCCAGTTGAAACGGAACTTCTGCCGGTCAAAGGGGTGGAGGCAGCGGTGCAGCAGCGCCAGCCGCGCATAGCCGTCCTGGGGCTTTGCCGACACTCCCATCGTCTTGAAGATGGAGCACACGTCCGCCTGGACGCGCTCCAGCCGGGCCGCCGCCTTCTTGGGGCTGTCCGCCTCCACCGTGAAGGTGATGAGCAGATACTTCTCCTGGCCGTTGTTCCCTTGGGTGAGCTGGCTTGCCAGAAACTCCGAGAACTCGCGCCGGATGTCGTTGTGGGCGTCCTCCTGGTCCAGCAGGGTGAGCGCCCGGCGCTGGACCTCCAGGTCCGCCCGCAGGTCGATACAGGAGATTTGAAAATCCACCGTGGGGCCGAAGTAGTTGATGACCCGGCAGTAACAGTCAAACAGCAGGGATTTCTCCTCGTCCGCCTCCAGGTGGTAGTTGATGTCCGGGAGCAGCAGCGTCCGGCTGTAATGCCGCTCGTCCAGGCGGCACACCCCGTCCCGCTCCATCTCCCGGTAGGGAATGGTCCGCTGGGCCGTGCGGGCAATTTTGCCGTCCCGCTGGGCTTTTTTAACGGCCCTTGCCACTCTGCGCCGGTCTCTGGGGGACAGCCTTGTGTCCGGCCTTATGACCTGCGGCGTCTTTTGCTGCGCGTTCTGCAAGCTGCGACACCTCCTTGTCAAAGTTGATTTGCCGCTCCAGGGCGGCGTATTTGTTGTCCGTCTGATAGGGCCGCCGGGCCGGGACCAGAAACCGGGCCCGGATGTAGTAGTACAGCACCTTCTCCAGCGGCATCCCGTTCTTGCGGTACATGGCGAGCACGAAAAACGGCACCGCCAATGCAATCATCAGCAGCGCCGCCACGTCGTTTCCCAGGACCCCACGGCCCAGCAGGTAGGTGGGCACCGCCACCACGCCCGCAGCGCCGAAACACAGGATTTGCCGTTTCGTCAGCCCGAAGGCCACCTTGGTCTGGACCTGGGCCAGATCCTTGGGGATGTTCACATAGGCCATTACAGCGCCTCCCCGCCACGGGCGAGCACAGGGGCCCGCCGCTCGCCGTGGGCCGGGGCTCCCGCCTTCAGCGCCTCCCGGATGGAGGGCTTTTTCTCCGCCCGGTCCCGCACCTCCATCTTGGCTGCATAGGCGAACTGGCCCTCCCGGTCCTTCATCCCGCACAGCGCCTTTTTCTCGAAGGGCAGCCGCTCAAACAGGCGGAAAATGTCCTCCTGGCTTGCCAGGGCCAGGAAATTCTCGGACAGGGGGACCGCGTAAAACTGCCCGTCCTCCAGCCGTTTCTCCGGCTTTTGCAGCTCCACGGTCAGCCGGTCCGCCTCCCGCTGGATGCGGTTGTCCGCCAGCTTTAACAGGTGCCGCTTGAAGTTGCCACGGGGCAGGCACTCCCGCTGCCGGTGCTCCTGCCGCAGCACACCCCGCAGGACGCTCTCGTCCTCCGGGTGGAAGGTGAGGCCGGACACCATGCCGCTCTCGCTCATGAGGCGGTGGCGGTCCGTGTCGTACTCCCGGTGGCTCACATCCACGCTCCGCCCGTCGTCGTAGTCGATGGTGACAAAGGGGGACGGGACGGCGGCCTGCCGGACGTGGGCCTTGTGGGCCTCCGGGTCCAGCTCGTACACCGTCCCCTTGACTTTGCCGCCCTCCACGCCGCTGATCTCCACCGCATAGACCAGGGATTGCCTCCACCCCTCGGCCCAGGAGTAGTTGGGGCCCGTGTCCGCCAGGAACACCTCCCGCTCCGGGTAGAGGTGGGTCCCGCTGGGATAGGAGACCCACAGAAAGCTCTTGCCCTCCGGCCCCGCCTGTTCGGCTGCCCGGCGCAGGGTCTCCTTGTCAATCTTGAAATCACTCTGGAAAAGCGCGGTGTTCTGCTTCATCACCGCCTCCAAGGTGGCGAGCACGTCCACATTCTCAAACCGGCGCAGGTGCTCCGGCTGCCGCTGGGGCCCGTCCGCCACCTTGGCGTAGACCTGTTCGGGCTCCCGCAGCTCGCACAGCTCCCTGGGCAAGCGCCGCAGGGCGCTCAGGTCCAGGGCATACTCCTCCATCCAGTGGTCCACCAGCACCTCCAGCGGGTTTTGGAACTGGAGCAGGTAGTCCAGCTCCTCCTCCCCGAAGGTGTACTCTTTTGTCAGATACTCAAAGACGTGCGTGGTCTCCGCAATCCGGTCCGCGCCGTCGATGAGCTCCTGCCGGTCCCGCCGCAGCAGCTCCGCCTCGTAGTCCGCATGATTGGCGGCGAGGCGGTCCAACAGCGAGGACCGCTTTTTCTCTAGGTTCACGTTATCCGCTCCTTTCCATCAATGGGCGTTGAAGATGCTCTTGGACAGGCTGCCCGTCTTAAAGAGGGCAAAGCACAGGAGCACCGTGTACGCCGCGCACATCCAGATCGCGGCGTGGAGGTCCGTCGCCGTTGAGATGGTCCCCACCAGCACCGCGTAGATGCCCACGCAGACCATCAGGAAAAAGCCCTGGATGCCCAGGGCCGCCAGACCCCGCAGGTAGTTGGTCCCGATGTTGCCCCACTCCCGGTTGGCGAGGGTGGACAGCGGCACCGGCCCCACCGAGATGGTGAGGTAGATTTCCAGCATCCTGCCGTAGAGAATGACCGTGATGCAAAGGGACATGATTTTCATGGCAAAGCTCACGATCCAGGTCTCCACCATCAGCAGCAGGAGCTCCCCGACCTCCATCTCCTCCATCGTGGCCGTCAGGTCCCCCAGGGCCGCGCTGATGTCGATACTCGTGTCGCCGGTGATGACCCCCGCGCTTTGCTGGATGATGAACTGGGCCACATCAAAAATGGCCATTGTGATGTCGAATGTGTGGGTGACTATCATGGTAGCCAGAAACGCCTTGAACACCCATTTGAAGAACATCCAGGTGTCCAGGTCGTGCAGGCTGTTCTTATCTATCACCATGCTGATGAGCTCGTACCCCAGCACAAAGGCGATTATCATAGCCGCTATGGGGATGATGACCGTCTCGCTCAGGCTCCGTATCATCGAGAAAACGCCGGAGTTCCAGGACTCCGGCGTTCTCCCGACCTCGGTGGCTATGGTGGCGACCTTATCATTCACGTCACCGAACATATTCGACAAGTTGCCCGTAATGCAGGAGATAAGAAAATCCGAAATCCATTCCTCTATCTTGTCGAATATACTTTCCATTGGCAGCTACCGCTTAATGGATAAGCCCGGACAGCATGGGGATGAGGGTGACGCCGATGATGATGACGCCGCCGCCCGCGACAAGCTGCTTAATGCCTTGGCTCTTGCTGCCCGGATTGTCGGACCCATACCCCTCCATGAGGTTGATGCCGCCCCAAATGCACAGGGCCGCCCCCAGGGCAATCACGATGGTGGACAGGGTGGTAATCGCACTATTGAAGAACTCCATAAGGTATTTCCTCCTTGTATTTGTTAAAAATTGTCAGGTGATGGGCGCAAAAAAAGCACCCCACCGTTACGCGCTGGGGAATGCGTAACGGTGGGGTGTCAGGCGGCGTCCGCCGCGTCGATCTCAAAGACCTCGAAGGTCTCCTCCGGCTTGACCTTCAGCCGGTGCCGCAGGAACGCGGCCACGTCGAAGGCGTATTTGGGGTTGGCGTCCGCCGTATGCTTGTACTGCGGGTGCCGCTCCAGGCTGTACTTCCGGGAATAGAAGGGGCGGCACCCCTGGATTTGCAGGATGCACCTGCTGCTGGGCATCACCGCCAGCTCGTCCGGGCTCATGAGGTCCTTGCCCAGCTTTTGATAATTCTGGCCGTGGCTCTCCTGGGTGCCTCTGGTAATACTCTCGTTGTAGCTGTCGATGGTCTCCTTGCCCAGCATCTCCGATACCTCTTTGAGCGTGGTCCGCTCCTTCCCGCCCAGGAACAGCATGGAGGAACAGCAGCCCACGATGGTGTCCGCGTGGTCCTTATAGACCGCTTTGAGCTGGCTCTGCGCCTGGACGGCCAGATGGGCCGAGATGTTCCGGCTGCGGATGACCGAGACCAGATGCTCCCAGTTGGGGATTTTTTGGTTGGCGAACTCGTCAAAGAGGCAGGTCACATGGACCGGCAAGCGCCCGCCGTACTCCAGCGCCTTGTCGCACAGGACGTTGAACATCTGCGAGTACATCATGGCGGAGATGAACGCGAAGGTGTTGTCGGTGTCCGACACAATGGCGAACAGCGCCGTGGGCCGGTCCCCGATCTTGTCCAGCTCCAGCTCGTCGTACTCCATCATCTGCCGGATTTGCTTGATGTCGAAGGGGGCCAGCCGGGCCCCGCAGCTAATCAGTATCGACTTCAAAGTTTTTCCAGCCGCCATGCGGAATTTTTTATATTGGCGGACGGCGAAGTGCTCCGGGTCCCTCTGCTCTAACTGCTCAAACATCAGGTCCACGGCGGACTTGAAGTTTTCGTCGTCCTCCCGGCACTCGCAGGCGTTGAGCATATCCAGCAGGGTCGTCATGTTCCGCTCCTCCTTGGGGGCCTCGTACCAGATATAGGCGATGAGGGACTGATACAGCAGGGCCTCCGCCTTGCCCCAGAAGTCCTCGCCGCCCCGCGTGTCCTCGCCCTTGGTGTTCTCCATGATGACCGTCACCAGCTTGAGGATGTCGTTCTCGCAGTAGATGTACTCGAAGGGGTTGTAGTGCATACTCTCGCTGAAATTGATGGTGTTCAGGATTTTGATGCGGTAGCCGTTTTTCCACAGCACCCGCCCGACCTCCCGGACGACGGTGCCCTTGGGGTCCGACGTGACGTAAGACCCGTACATCTGGAGGAGGTTGGGCTTGATGTGGTAGCGTGTCTTGCCGCTGCCACTACCGCCAATCACCAGGACGTTCAAATTGACGTTGCGCTTTTCCGGGTCGCTGATTTTCCCCAGGGTCAGCCGCTCGGTCTCGGTGAGGATGACGTTGTTGTGAAAGTCCTTGTCGATGAAGGGCTCAATGTCCTTGGCGGTCCCGAAGCAGGCGCTCCCGTACTCCCGGCCCTTGCGGTACTTCCGGGCGTTCTTGGCCTTGCAGTAGAGTACCACCTGGATGAGCGCGGCCCCGCACAGGCCGCCCAGCAGGTCCCACGGGTGCAAGCTGGGCAGCGGGGAGGCCATCACCGCCCCGAAACCGCTGATGGCGCCCAGCACCTTGAACACCACATTTGCGCCGGTTGCCAGCCGGTAGGACTGGACCAGCTTATTGGCAATCCAGAAGATGAACAGGAAGGGGAGCGCCCGGACCAGCGCCTTTTTGACCTTGGCAGCGTCCATCTTCATAGCACCTCCTCCCGGTGTTTCTCCCTGGCGGGGGTGATTGCCTGGGCCAGCGTCTCCCGCAGCTTGGCGAGCTGGCGGCGGATGGAGGGCTTTTCTACGCCCTGCTGGCGCTGGACCACCTTGCCCGAATACTCGGCAAAGGCAGCGGTGAGCGCATCCGCGTCCCGGCTCTTGAAAAAGACCAGGTAGCGCGGGGGCTGGGTGGTGCTGTCCTTTTTCAGCGCGAAGTCCACGCCATACTTCCGGGCCACGCGCTCAAAAGACTTGATGTTCCCGTCCGTGACCTCGATGTTGCTCACCCCCGCGCCTTGCCCCACAAGCTGCTTGACCGTCTGCTTGCCCTTGTAGACCTTGGGGGAGTGCTGGGCTTTCTCCATCTCCTGCAACGCTTTCCGCAGCGCCGCCTTCAGCACACGCCCCGACAGCTTGCCGCCCTTGATGATGACCGCCACCGCCTTGTCTGTCACTTGCTCCTGCACGCTCAATCACTCCTTTCCGGCAGGATTGTGACGCGCTGGCATTAGGGCGGCACCACCAACCGGCGCAGCAGCCGCAGGTGGGCGGGCCGGAAGGGGTCAGCGGGCGTCATTCCGGGTCCCCCGGCCCTGGCCGCTGATGACGAGGATGCCGTCCAGGGTGGTGGAGGTGATGCCGAGCCGCTGGGCAACGGCAATATTGCTCTTGACCCGCGCATCCACCTCCGTGCCGCAGACCACCAGGACGTGACTGCGCCGCAGCAGCTCGCAGGCCATGTCAAGCCCGTCCTTGTGCTCGGCGGGGATGTTGCCGTCCAGGAACAACGGCAGGAACAGAACCGGGCAGACGGGGGTGTACCCCGCCTCGTAGACCTTCCGGCAGTAGTTGGCCGCCTCCTCGGTGGCCTCGATCTCGTGACCGCTCCACGCGGCGGTGATATATGCAAACGGCTTTTTCATTGGGGCTCTCCTTTCTCCCGGTCGAGACCGGGTAGCAAATGGACAGCCCCGTGTCAAGAGCAAGTGAACGTGCTACGCACGCTCTTGACGCGGTGCCGTCCATTTGCTCTTGGGCAGACAAGGGCGGCGAAGCCGGTAAACCGGCGTCGCCGCCCTTGTTCGATATTGGGATGCGGGGATTACCCGCTGCCACCGTACAGGTCGTGACCGACCTCGGCGGTGTAGTAGCTGTTGATGGTGCCGGGCGCGTTGTAGAGGGAGGTCAGCAGGTATGCCCGGATGTTGCGGACCTTGGTGGTGTTCTTGCCCAGGCAGTCCAGCACATACTCCACATGGCCGTCGTCCAGCTTTAGGAGGCGGCTGCGCACCACGGCGGTGGGGAAGTCCTCACCGCCGATGCGGATGGCCTTCTTGCGGCTGCACACCGTCTCCACCAGCAGCTCCACAATCTCGTCCAGGCATTCCCGGTCCACCCGCTGCGCCAGCACATCATAGGCGATGTTCTCCAAAATGACCTCTCTGTACTCGTTCATCCGCTCCATCGTATCTATCGCATCAGTCCGCCCTCCGGCGGGCCGTCTCTCCCGTACCTCCCGCTCTGGAAGGGGCGGATGGATGGATAGATCAGTATCGTTCAATTCAGTATTATTCTTCTCAGTATTACTAGCGTCCGTTTTTGAGAAGTCTAGGGTTCCGCTTTCGGGAAGTCTTGACTTCCGTTTTTCGGAAGTCTGGACTTCTCCTCCCGTGACGAAGTTCTTGACGTAGATTTTGGTGGGCTTGCCCTGGCCCTGCTTTTTGCGTTCAATCAGGCCGACCTTCTCCACCTCTGCGAACAACGCCACCGCCTTGGTGTGGCCGCAGCATAGCAGCTCCAGGGCGTCCTCCAGGGTAAAGTAGATGAATACCCGGTTCTCGGCGTCCATCCAGCCGTTCTTGACCGACAGGCTCATTCTGTCCAGCAGCAGACCGTACAGCACTTTGGCCTCCGCAGAGATGCGCCGGAAACGCTCGTCCGTGAACAGCGCCTTGGGGATGCGGTAAAAGCTATACTGTTCCGCCTCCTGCCCGTAGTAGTAGTCTAACGCGGCTGGCCCCGCCATGTCCTTCACCTCGCTTTCCTCTCTCGCGGGCTCCGGCTGGGGGACCTCCAAGGGCATGAGAAAAGGGCACCATCTTGTCGATTGGTGCCCTTCTCTCAAGTATTCACTTTTTCCCCGTCATTCATTTAGCCGTCAAACCCGCATGATTACTAGCTTTTTTGATTACTAGGTTACGAGTATCCGGCTAAGTGGAGGCGTACTCTTTAAGGCTTATGGTCATCGATCAATCTGGGACACCAAACCTATAGCTTTCATTTCACTCTATTTTATCCCAATCTTTTCATTCGTGTCAATGCCTGTAGCCCGTTCATCGTCCTTAATTTTTACTTAATAAAGGCGTTATGGGAAGGGGCGAGAGGCTCTTTCTCTTGTTTGATTAATATAAGTATCAATGAACCTCATCTACCAATTGATTCCCTTAGAGGAACCTCCCCGAAGGCCGAAGGGTAACGAAAAAAGACCTTAAAGCCGGCCTTTTCCAAGACATCTAGGCTAACGGGTGGGGAAATTTCTAACTAGTTCGTCCTCCAGAACGTCGGCAAAGCGTTGCACTGGCTCTGCAAGCGTTTGCGCAAAGTCGAGGGGCTGTTCGTCCTCCTTGTAGTTCAGTGGGTTCATGCGGACCTTCAGAACAAATTGGAGTGTTTCAGCATCAGGACAGAGATTATTTTCCAAAGCCCAATCGGCCGCGTAGGTCTTTGCAATGATCTTACCGGTACGAAGCGTATAGATGCATCGTGCGATGTCCAGCATCCACCCTAATGAATAAAAATTTCGCCCCATTTTCCGGGCGTATTTTCTTATTTTTTCATAATTGATCTTTACGTCTGCATACAGTTCGCAAAAGCCCGGCGCTTTCAACTGAGTTCTAATCTCACTGCCATATAGCAAAACGCCGCTTTCGATCAGTTCCGCCCTACCGAAACTGTCGAACACATATGTATCGGTGATTCTTTCACCGCTGGTACCCCAATATACGACACGGTCCGCCTTCCCCGTAATAAAGGCGTCCAATGTGAGCATCCCGCCCTCAAAGGAACGGTAATAAGGATTTCCGGGCTCATTTTCAAGCATGTCTTGACGAAGTCCGACAAGCTTCCGCGCCTGTTCTTCGGATATCGCACTGCCGGCCAAAACCAAGATGTCGATGTCGCTCCATCCCAACCTGAAATCGTTCAAAACCGAAGAGCCATGCAGATAAATCGACGGCTCGCACCCTGAAAGAATGCCGCTGATATTACGTACCATCTTGTCGATGGCGCTTTGTCTGTCTTTGCGCTCTAAATCAGCGGTCTGAAGAACATACTTCAGGTTTGGGCAATCCATTTCCACGATGAACGCCTCCTTCTACGCATATAAATACCATTTTAGCCCGGCGGTTTACATCGTCTTCACGCTCTGTATGTTCATCAGCTCGATGGAGATCGACCCGTCCGGGTGGTTGACGACCCTGAAACTGCGTTGGTCCTCCGCGACCTTGCGCGACATCGTGATCGTGATGCCGTTGTCCGTGGCGATCTTGACCTTTTCAAATGCGTTCTTCAACCGGCTGGATTCGATTTCCATTACAGGCTCCACCCCGCTTTGGTAGATTTGCGCCTGAAACTTTTCGATGCGCTCGCCGTCGCCCGGGTATACCTGATCGGCGATGAAGCCGACGTCGACCGCGCCCGATTGCTCGATCGAATCCGCGATGGCCCTGTGCACAGCCTCCTGCTTTACGGGCGCCAGCGCTTCCCCTGCGACCTCGCAGGCGATTTCCTTGATCGTCTCGATCGCCTCTACCTGTGAAAACGCCCGTTTGCACTGAAAGAGGACGTCCTCAAACAGCTTCATCTTCCCCGTCGCCGTATCGACCGGCGCGTCCTTCACCGTCAGTTTCATCGTCTCGCAATCCATGACGGCCCCGGCGAGCAGCTTGCTTCCAGCGCCCGGCAAAACGTAACGGTTGCGCAAAAGGCTGCATTCGATCCCCGCCTCTCCGCTCGTGACGGCATGCACCTGCGCGCTGCGGTAGGGCAAATAGCAGACGCATACGGTGCGTTCCTCTACGTCCTCCTGATAAAAGACGAGCACGTCGAACCCCTGCAGCTCCATCCCCAGGCGCCGGGCGCGCGCGATCAATCGGTTCATCAGGGCCGTCACGTTCTCATGGGTATACGCCCTCGCCAACGCCGCGGCTTCCATGACCACGTCGCTCGCGTCCTCTAGCTCCGTCGCCTTGCTCAGCTCGGAGGTACGGATCTTCCGCTGCAGCGATAGGCAGTATTCGCACACGTTGTCCGTCAGCTCCAGCTCCCGGCTGGGCATCACCGGCGACAGCGGTCCGTCGTCGAAGATGAAGAGCTGCGCGCTTTGAATCATTCGTTTTCCTCTTTCCTCTGCGTCATTTCCGGTACAATGGAAAAAGGCTGCCAACACTGGCCGCCTTTTCATGTTTTACAAAAATCCCAAAGTGCCGTCCGCCGCCGTTTTTTCACCCGCCGCTCGGCAGGTCGGTGCCCTGCGGCACATTTGCTGCCGTCCCCTGGCGTGATAACACGGGGGCATGGCATCCATGCGCCGACGCAGACTCCGGTTGTGAAAATGTGGGTAAAAACAGGAAGCTCGCGCACACCTCAGGAAATCTCTCAATCCCTGCGGCTATTATAGTATAGGGACGTGCCCACTGTCAAGGGGCTTGCGTACGCGTTTTGCCGTCATTTTCTTCCTGTGCCAGCGCGCGCACCTTCTGCGCGTACCTGGCGCAGAGCTCCTGCGCGAATTCGGCGTCCTCCGATTCCGTGAAGATGCGAATGCGCGGCAGCTCGTCCGGCGCGTAGAGCGTCGCCCAGCCATGCTGCGTGCGAATGCGCACGCCCCCGTCGGGTAAGGCGTCGCCCGTCTCCTCGCACAGCGCGCGCAGGATGCGCCCCTTGTCGCGCAGCCTGCATGAGACGCTCGCATCCCGCCCGTACAGGCGCGGGCAAAGCGCGAGGATGTCGCGCGCCGCTTTCTTCTCCACCGTGAGGTAAGCGAGCGTGCAGATCAACGCCGCCAAGGCGTCGAAGCGCACGGCGCGCTGCAGCCAAAGCCCGCGCTGCGTCAGCGCCGCGTACTGGCCTCGCCCGCCCGGGCGGATGCGCTCGATCCTGCCGCCCCGGCGCTGCGTGAGCGGTTCCAGCGCCTGCGTCTCGTCCATCGGCACGATCAGCGTGCGCTCCCCGGCCTCAAGCAGCGCCAGGGCGCGTAGCACCTGGCGCTCCTGCTCGCTCAGCTCGCCCTGGCCGTCCATCACCCCCAGGCTCATGCCGTCCGCCGAGAGGAGAAAACCCGTCTCCGCGCTCAGCAGCGCGTGCGCGCCGCCCGATTGCACGCGCACATGCCTGGCGCCCGCCAGGGCGAGCGCCTGACGCGCCAGCCGCGCCGTTCCCTCGTCCGGGCAAAAGACCGCCGCGGGCGCTTCCAGCGCCCTGCCCCGCGCCCACCGTGCGAGCGAGGCTGCGTAGAACGCCTCCGCGTCCGCGATGCGCTGCGGCGCGCGGATGCCCCGCCCGTTTACGGGCGCGTAATCCTGGCGCGTTAGCAACGCCTGTAGCGTCCGGCGCTGCGCGTCGGACGGCGTCAAGCCGTCCGCTCCCAACGGCTGGGCTCCCTTGGGGCTCAGGAAGAGGCCGCCGGGGACGACGAGCTGCTCCATCAGGGCCCGTAGCTTGGGCAGCTTGCCCTCGCCGAGCAAGACGGCCTCCACGCCCTGCGCCATGAGCGCCGCGCCCGCCGCCGCGTACATCGCCTGGGCCTGCGGCGTTCCGTCGTGTAAAAGCGCCAGACGGGGGGCGGTCATCGCGTGCGCCCAGGCGGCGGCGACCGCCTGGGCCTGGCGTACGTCCTGCAGGCCGATGCCGGATTCCCGCACGTCCGGGCAGCAGCAATCGCCCCAAACGACGTTCTCCTCCGCACGCAGGCCGGCGCATACGCGCTTTTGCGGCCAGACCTTTACGCCCTGCGGCAGGCAAGCGCCCTCCTCCAGCACGCTGCCGTCCCCCAGGGCGCTGCCCTCAAACGCGCGCGATTCCTCGCCTACGTCCGCGCCGCGGCCGATCACCGCGCCGCGCACCTGCGCGTTCGCGCGCACGCGCGCCCCGTCCCAGAGCACCGACCGCTTGACCGTCGCCCCCGCCTCGATCACCGCCTGCGCGCCCACGACGCTGTATGCGCCCACGTGCGCGCCGGCCTCAATCCATGCGCCGTGCCCGACGTAGCAGGGCGACTCGAGGATCGCCCCGGCGTCCACACGCGCCCCCGGTTCGATCACGTTGCCGCGCGCGTCCCGCTTGAGATCCACCGGCACGTCCAGGCGTCCCTCCAGCACGTCGGCCTGGGCCTGCACGTACGCGGCCTGGTCGCCAATGTCGCACCAGTAGCCGTCCATGACGTAGGCGCATACGGGCATGCCCTTTTCCACGAGCAACGGGAACAGGTCGCGCCCAAAGTCGAACGGCCCGGCCTTGGGGATGAAATCAAACACCTCGGGGCTGAGCACATAGATCCCCGTGTTCACCGTATCGCTGTATACGTCGCTCCAGCCGGGCTTCTCCATGAAGCGGCGCACGCGGCCCGCCGCGTCCGCGATCACCACCCCGTATTCGAGTGGCACGGCCACGCGCCGCAGCACGAGGGTCGCGAGCGCTCCGTGCTGCTTGTGATACGCCATCGCCGCGCCGAGGTCGCAGTCCGTGAGCCCGTCGCCGGATAGCACAAAAAAGGGCGCGTCGATTTCGCCTTGCGCCATGCGCACGCTGCCCGCCGTTCCCTGCGGCGTGCGCTCCCGGTAAAACCGCAATTGCACGCCGTATGCGCTGCCATCCCCGAACGCCTCCGCCATTTTCTGGGGCAGATATTGTATGGTCGCGGCGACCTCCCGGATGCCGTGCCTCCTCAGCAGCCCCAGCGTGTACGCCATCACCGGCCGTCCGAGCACAGGTACGAGCGGCTTGGGCAGGTCGCACGTCAGCGGGCGCAGGCGCGTTCCTTCGCCGCCTGCCATGATCACCGCCTGTATGCCCATGCGCATATTCCTCCTTCTTACCTCTTCGGGTTAAGATGCAGATAATATGCACAAAAAGCGCAGGCTTTAAACGCCTGTTAGACTGTTGACAAACCTATCGAAGTCGAACAAACCAAAAGCCGTCTGCAAGACTGTAATCGTATCGACCGGCTTTGCTGGGTGAGGCTTTTACCGGAGCAGTTCGGATGAAGCTTCTGCGCCTCTCTCTACGCGTTTTTTGTACAGGCGCTAAACGCCTGCCAGCGTGTCGCCAAAGTGGCATACGCCACTTTGACGAGTATACGGGTGATTTTCTCGCTTCGCAAAACTACGTTTTGTCGCTCGTATCGATTATAGAACTCTTTTACTCTTGTTTTTTTCTTTCTTTATTGATAGCCACTTCTGAAGCGTTGCGAAGAGCAGGTCGATCTCCAATGGCTTTGTAAGAAAATCATTCATACCTGCCTCCTCTGCCATATCCCGATCTTCCTGAAAAGAGTTGGCTGTCAGGGCGATGATAGGTATATTTACCGCATCGGGATGGTGTGCGTTTCGAATAGCCCTTGTTGCCTCTAGGCCCCCCATGTTGGGCATTCGCATATCCATCAAAACGAGATCAAAATACCCAGAGGTGCTTTGTTCAAAATATTGAACCGCTTCCAATCCATCCTCGGCAAGCTCAACCTGTATGCCTTTTGATTTTAATATTTCAATAGCAATCTCTGCATTGATCGGGTGATCCTCGGCCAACAAAATCCTTACATTGTCATAATGGGCAGAAGGCTCGGTCGGCGTCCTTATTTCTATGGGCCCGCCAAATGAAATGGGAATGCAAAAGAAAAATTCACTACCCATATTTATCTTGCTTTTCACTTTTAAGGTGCCGCCCATGAGTTGTACAATATTCCGGCTGATCGCTAAACCCAGCCCGGTCCCCTGACTTCGTATTTGACTGGCCCCGACTTGTTCGAAAGATTCAAAAATACGCTCTAAATCTTCCCGTTTTATCCCAATACCGGTATCTGAGACCTTAAACATATAGGCGGCTTGTATGTCAGAGGCTGTAGTTTCCTCTACTGTCAGATGTACTTTTCCTCCTGGCGGTGTAAATTTAATGGCATTGGAAACCAAGTTCATCAATACTTGCTTTAATCGGATCGGATCGCCTTTCAAATCGGAATGCTTGAAATTGGTTTCACAGCTAAGCGCTATTTCCCGAGCCTGCGCCTGCGTTTGCATCATGCTGCACAGCTCAACAAGCAGCTGCTGTAAGGAGAAGTCTTCTTTTGCGATAGCTAGCATACCGTTATCAATTCTGCTCATGTCCAAAATATCATTGATCAACCCCAATAAATAATGCGAAATTGAGCTCAGCTTTACCAGATTTCCTTTTATACTTTCGGGGACGTCCTCTCTCATTGCGATGAGAGCGGTCGTTCCAACAATGGCATTCATCGGCGTACGGATTTCGTGGCTCATGCGGGAGAGAAACTCACTCTTGGCTTTGTTGTCCGCCTCTGCCTTTGCAATATCTTTTTGCATATCGGCATTTTTTACACGTAGGCTTGCGATGACTATAATTACGCTTGTGACGAGCAGTAAAAACGTTGAGATCGCGGTGATCGATAACAAGGGATTGGCCTCAACAAAATTTATCAGTGATACCTTGGCGTCCCCAATAGAGACCAGATTATGATCTAATAATGAATTCCTATCGTCCTCGGATAAGCTGTTAATACCTTTGTTCATAATGGACAGCAACTGCGGATTTGCAGGCATAGGCATGGAAAAGCTGATGTTCATGCGGTTTGCGGATAAGGTAACAGGAATCACGTTGGTATAAATGTTGTCCTGCATCATCTGTTCTACCCGCGCAGAAAGCCCGCAGGCGAAATCCACCTTGCCGGTATTCACCGCAGATAAAACCTCTTCGATGGTCTTAAAATACGCCACTTCGCTCGCTTTTACATAAGAGGGCAGCTGGCGGCCTTCTAAAAGGCCGCAAGTCAATCCGTCTGCCGGGTAGGTCGCCGCCCGGTTGCGGACAATCAAGTCATTTAATGCGGCATAGGGCTTGGTCTGTACCAATTCGCTCCGCATGGCGTCCGCGGCGTCATCGAAAAAGAAGCCGGCCAGATCGGCTTTGCCTTCGATAACGAGTTGTTGCGCATGGGCATAGGAATCTGCAAATACGTAAGAAAAATTGATCCCATATCGCGCAGCTATTTTATCCAGCAGCTCTGGAACCATGCCGGAATGGTCACCGTCCTCATAGCCAATGCAATAAAGCGGATGAAAATGGTCGGGCATCGCTACAGTTACCGTGTCCTTCTGTTTAATATAGGCCTTTTCTTCGTCGGTCAGCAGCAGGTTTTCCACACCGGTATCATCGAAATATCGCTTATATACTTCTTCCGGAAAATGGGGATCCGATAACATAATGCGCTCCATTGCCCAATTCAGCTGGTCAAGCAGTTCCATGTCGTCCGGCTGCGTAACCAGATAATGAGGCTGCGCATCAAAATACGCTACCGCGCGATACTCGCCTGTATCATCCGTCGCATTTCCGAGTTTCAGATCGATTTTTCCGGCATTCAAATCCAGATTGATTTGATTGGCGGCAATTTCCTCGGAGGTATACGGTTTGAGTGTGTAGTTTAAGCCATTGGTCGACAAAAACGATTCCAGGCGGCGTACATTATCGGTTGCCCGCTTCACAACGCCAATGGTCTTTCCGTTCAGATCCCTTAAATCAAAACCTTTGATGGCGTCATCATCCTGGCGGGCCAGCAATACCGCCTTGGTGTTGCCGCAGTTATAATCCGGGTAAGCAAAGTATTGCTCAAACCCTTCCGCATAATATGTGCCGCCCATAAGGTCATATTTCCCGGCAATAAACTCCCCCGTCATTTCATTGGCGTCGGTATCAATGAATTCATATGACCAGCCAGTGTATTTTGCGATTTCATACAAAAAATCTACGACCAGGCCGGAGCGTTTTCCGTTTTCGTCGGTCATCGTAAAGCCTTCGGTCTCCGGAAATGGAACGCGTAGCCGGACGGGCTGCTCCTCCGCAGCCATAACCGAAACGGCACTTGAAAGCAGGGCAACAAGCGATACTGCCGCAGCCAAAACCCGTATACAATGTTTTATGAACCGTCTGATCGTATCTTTCATATTTGCTCCTACTCAAACAGTTGTTCCGAAAAAACAGATTATTTCTGTGAGACGCTAACCGATGCCCGCGTTAATTCCATCTCAGTGTAAGCCGATGATCTTTGGCCGGGGTGATCGTCCCTGTCTGTTTGATGGCGGAAGTGATCAAATCCATATTATTTACAAAACTCGCAGTGTACGTTCAGGGTGGAGGCGATATAGGTTTCGTCAATGGAGGTGGCCCAGGCGGCGACGGTGTAGCGCTCATCGTCCTGGACCTCGCTTCCATCCGCCAAGGTCAGCTTTATCCCATTTTCATCCCAGGCCCGCCAAGGGGCGTATTCCATAGCAAGGCCGGAGAAAGCATATGTGGCGTTGATTTTCTCGCCGTTGATGATGGGGTCGCCTCCTCCCGGGCCGCTAAGATGGTTTCAACCATGGCGTCCGTTTCTTCAAGAGCCTGCTCCAAGGTCAGTTCCCCCGCCAAATACGCCATCAAAGTGTGGTTGTGATGATCGTTTCCAATTCTGTCCGCAAAAAAATCTGTCCGTACTCAATGTACGTTTGTACGTCCCAAAATGCTTCCTGCAGATTTGATGGGCGGAGTAGGATCACGCCGAAAAACGATCTGTTATCTATGGTAAAATTGCAAGAGGATGAAGATTTCAGCTTCTTGATTTCTTCTGAGTCGGACAGTACGATTCTTTCTCCTGTCAGGGAGATTCAGGAGCCTGGCGTGTTTTGAGTTATTATTTCCATAGCTGGGAGCCGTCATATAGATCTCGAACGGCCTTCCAGTAGCCTAGTCTCTTACACGCTTCGATGATGCGTTGATGGGTATATTTGAACATCTCCGCAACCTGCTGTGCAAATGCACTTCGATCGCCACCGAGCAGCACGTTTGCTGCTTCTACGCATTCGCGGTGTATCTCCAGCTTTTCGTTTGTGTTGGAACTGTTGATTAGTTTGGGTAATTTACGGCCGATCCGATAATTTTTAAGTATAACTGTGTAGATAGACCGCAGAGCTTCATATGGAATATGCTCAGTTAAAAATTCCAGCAGAATAACGGGAGCCGGTTGGTAGATGCAATCGTATTTCTTTACTTCGTCGAGTCTCTGAATAATTGTTTGAATTTGCTCAAAAGAGACATGACCCGCAACATGGTAAGCAACTTCCTCGACCGTTAAGGAAAGCAGCTCTAAGCTCTCGAAATATCTTCTGACATGACTGGAAATCAACTCAGGGGCCACATGGATATCGTTTACTGCCTCAGAATTTGTAGAAATAAAAATCCCTTTTCCCCGGGTCGCCTCTACAACGCCCCATTTTCGTAGACACTGAATGGCCTGCGTCATCGTATTTACACTGACGTCATACTGCTTTTGCATCTGGGCGTGAGATGGTAACTTGTCTCCCGGCTGATAATAGCCGATCGCGATAAGACCTAAGATATCCAGAAATACGGCGGAATAGCGTTCTTCTGCCGTTTTTATCCTTTGATCCAGCCCCTGAATACCGATCCGGAAGGGCGAATCAACAGGAACGTAGCATTGAAAATCTTCCCTTGAAATCGTAATATAATGAATATGCGCCAGGAATTCTTTGATAACCTCGCTCGTAGGCGCCGTTATTCTACTCTTTTGTATAAAATTCATGAGCGTTTGCTGGTATGTGACACGTGAGTTAAAGTTGTTTTCTTTATATTCCACCCCTAGAAATCCAAGAGCGTCGACGATATGAAGGCTTAACTCGTTTTCGCACCTGGCGATAAAAAAGCGCCATACCAGTTTAGAGTTTTTCCAAAAAAGTTTGGGTGTCGCAGGATTTAGTTGCCGAACAATTTCTTCAGGAATATCCCAATCATACTTATTACACAGAGAAATCCCATGACAGATAAAAGGATAGTAAAGAATTTCTGCGGTTTTTAAAATATCCGTCATAACTTGTATATTGGGCTCTTTTAACTTGTACGCTGAATCTCTTACCTGCCCTGCTTGATCATAAATGACCACCGAAAGCTGCCGCTCTTTTGTCTCTATGAGCCCTGCGTCAGACAGCATTGCCATCACGCGGCGTATCGTCTTATTAGATACTTTGTACTCTTTGCAAAGATCTGCATAGGAGGAGAGCACCGTGCCTTTCGGCATCAGGCCGGATTCAATTTTGTTCTTCAATATTTCAAATATCCTATCATATTGGAATTTTTCGTATTTCACCACAGTTTTCCCCATAAGGCTTTTCTATCGATTTAATCTGTGTACCAATGCCAAATAAGTTTATCATAAAAAACGGTAAATGTCAACTTATTCGACTTATGTACGAAGTCTGGGTCTGAAATGCTTTGCTTTTTCCTCCGCAGGGATCATGTTTCGGACATCCCTATCCCTCACACCCTATTCATTGTTTCTACGTACATGGGGCATAGCAATTCTCCATAAGATGGAAAACAGCCGTTCGCCCTCTTTTGAGAGGAACGAACGACTGTCTCTTCCGCTGTCGCGGACGTCTATATAAATGCGTCCCTTTATTTGACGCTGTAAGGCTGCTCGGTGCCGAGCGTGAGGTCCTGCCCGTCGTAATCCACGATCAGCTCGCTGCGCGGGGCGATCTCTCCGGCGATGATCCTGCGGGCGATGAGCGTCTCCACCCTGCGCTGTAAAAAGCGCTTGAGCGGGCGCGCGCCGTAGACCGGGTCGTATCCCTGGTCCACGATGAATCTGCGCGCCTCGGGGGTGAGCACCGCTGTCAGCTGCTTGTCTGCAAGGCGCCTGTTCAGGTCCTGCATCAGCAGGTCCACGATCCGCAGGATCTCGTCCTTCGTCAGCGGCTTGTAGAAGACGATCTCGTCCAAGCGGTTGAGGAACTCGGGGCGGAACTGGCGCCTCAGCATCGCCTCGACCTGCGCGCGCGCCGCCTCGGTGATGTTGCCGTCCTCGTCAAAGCCTTCCAGAATGGCCTGCGATCCGAGGTTCGACGTGAGGATGATGATGGTATTCTTAAAGTCCACGGTGCGCCCCTGCGAATCCGTGATGCGCCCGTCGTCGAGCACCTGCAGCAGCACGTTGAACACGTCCGGGTGCGCCTTCTCCACCTCGTCGAAGAGGATGACGCTGTAGGGCCTGCGCCGCACGGCCTCGGTCAGCTGCCCGCCCTCCTCGTATCCGACGTATCCCGGGGGCGCGCCGATCAGGCGCGAGACGGAGTACTTCTCCATGTACTCGCTCATGTCGATGCGCACCATGTTCTTTTCGTCGTCAAAGAGCGCCTGCGCCAGCGCCTTGGCCAGCTCCGTCTTGCCTACGCCCGTGGGGCCTAGGAAGAGGAACGAGCCGATCGGCCGGTTCGGGTTGGCGATGCCGGCCCGCGAACGCAGGATGGCCTCCGTCACCTTCTCCACCGCCTCATCCTGGCCGACGACGCGCTCGTGCAATACGTCGTCTAAATGCAGCAGCTTCTCGCGCTCGCCCTCCATCAGCTTGGCGACGGGGATGCCCGTCCAGCGCGCCACGATGCGGGCGATCTCCTCCTCCGTCACCTTGTCGCGCAGCAGCGTGCGCTTCTGCTTTTCGCCCTCCTCGATCCGCTCCTCTTCCTCCAGCTCCTTTTGCAGCTGAGGCAGCCGTCCGTACTTGAGCTCCGCCGCGCGGTTGAGGTCGTACTCGCGCTGCGCGCGCTCGATTTCGGCGCTCACCTGCTCGATCTCCTCGCGCAGACGTTGGCCCTTGCCGATGGATTGCTTCTCGTTTTCCCACTTGGCCTTCATCTCGCTGAATTGCGCGCGCATGTCGGCCAGCTCTTTTTGAATTTCGGCCAAATGCTCCTTGGAGAGCGCGTCCGTCTCCTTCTTGAGCGCCGCCTCTTCGATCTCGTGCTGCATGATCTTACGCCGGATGTCGTCCAGCTCCTGGGGCATGGAGTCCATCTCCGTGCGGATCATGGCGCAGGCCTCGTCCACGAGGTCGATCGCCTTGTCCGGCAAAAAGCGGTCCGAGATATAGCGGTTTGAAAGGGTCGCCGCGGCGATCAGCGCCTGGTCCTGGATCTTGACGCCGTGGAAGACCTCGTAGCGCTCCTTCAGGCCGCGCAGGATCGAGATGGTGTCCTCCACCGTCGGCTCGTCGACCAGGACGGGCTGAAAGCGGCGCTCGAGCGCGGCGTCCTTTTCGATGTACTGGCGGTATTCGTTCAGCGTCGTCGCCCCGATACAGTGCAGCTCGCCGCGGGCGAGCAGGGGCTTGAGCAGGTTGCCCGCGTCCATCGAGCCCTCGGTCTTGCCCGCGCCTACGATCGTGTGCAGCTCGTCGATGAAGAGGATGATCTTGCCTTCACTCTTCTTCACCTCCGCCAATACGGCCTTGAGGCGCTCTTCGAATTCGCCGCGGAACTTGGCGCCCGCGATCAGCGCGCCCATGTCCAGCGAGAAGATATGGCGCTCCTTCAGGCTGTCAGGAACGTCCCCGCGCACGATCCGCTGTGCCAGCCCTTCTGCGATGGCCGTCTTGCCGACGCCCGGCTCGCCGATGAGCACTGGGTTGTTCTTTGTCTTGCGCGAGAGGATTCGGATGACGTTGCGCACCTCCGCGTCCCTGCCGATGACCGGGTCGAGCTTGTTTTGCCCTGCCAGCTCCACCAGGTCGGAGCCGTACTTCTTCAGCACGTCGTAGGTCGATTCCGGCGAATCGCTCGTCACGCGCGCGTTCCCGCGCACGCCCTGCAGCGCCTCCAAAAAGCGCTTCTTTTCCACGCCAAATCCGCTCAGCAGCTGCTTTACCGCGCCGTTGCCCTTTTCGAGCAGGGCCATAAACAGGTGTTCGACGGAGATGTACTCGTCGTGCATGTGCTTTGCCTGCCGCTCCGCCTCGCTGAGCACCCCGTCCACGTCGGGCGCGACGTAGATTTTGCCCGCCTCGCGCCCCGGGCCCGACATGCGCGGCATGCGGGCGATCGCCTGCTCGCACGCGGACGCAAACCCGTCCGCGTCCACATCCATCTTCGTCAGCAGCTGGCCGATGAGCCCCTCCGGCTGGCTGGCCAGCGCGTATAGCAAATGGATCTGCTCGATCTGCACGCTTTGATGCGCCGCCGCAATGCTTTGCGCCTGTGCGATGGCCTCCAGCGATTTTTGTGTAAATCTTTGCGTATCCATCATCTTCGCCTCCTCATCCGGCGCGGCGCGCCGGCTCTTACAAACATTCCTTGTTTGTGCTTGCAGTATACCATGGTCAAAGAAAGTCAGCAAGGTGCAAAACTCGAAAACTTTCACCATTTATTTATGCGTCCTCGACAAAGGTGTGTCCATAGTAATAAATTCTGCCCTGGTTGGATGAAATGCGCTGCGCATGGGCAAAATGGAGGCGAAGCATGAGCAACGGAGGATCATCATGGAGGAAAACGAACTGGCGCTCTTCAGGCGCGCTGCCGCGGGCGACGTGCTCGCGCAGGAGGCGCTGTTCAGCGGGCGCATCGACGGCCTAACGCGGCTGGCTTTTCTCATCACGCGCGACCATGCCGCGGCGCAGGATGTCGTACAGGATGCGCTCGTCGCCTCCATCCGCCATCTGGATTCCCTGCGCGAGGCGCAGCGCTTCGACGCTTGGCTTTCGCGCATCGTCGTCAACCACGCGCGCACCTATTGCCGCCGCGCCGGCCGTAGCGTGCCGATGGAGGATCTCTCTCTTCTGCCCCGCGTGGAAGAGTCGGGGGCCGCGATCCCTTCACCAGAGGAGTCGGTTCTCAAGCGCGAGCAAGCGCGCCGCCTGATGGAGATGATCTCCCGCCTTCCGGAGAAGCATAGGCTTCCCGTGCTGCTGATGTATTACCGGGGGATGAGCGAACGCGAGGTGGCCGCTGCCCTCTCGCTGCCCACCACGACCGTCAAATCCCGTCTGCACGCCGCGCGCAAGCGGCTGCGCACGATGATCGAAAGGGAGGAAAAGCATGGACGACTTCAATGAAATCCTCGATCGCGCGCTTCGCGACGCGCTGCGGCGCGAGGCGGAGGCCTTCCCGGTCGACTCCGCCGCCGTCTGGCGCCGCGTGCAGGCAAAGCTTTATGCACCGCGGTCGGTTCGATCACACAATTGAATTTTTTACTTGACGCCTCCATCTGTAACCTGTATAATAACAGCATAACTGAAATCAATTTAGTTACAGATCGGAGATCAAAGACGATGAAGAAAGGTTTGTTCGCTATGATGCTGTCCTGTTGCCTGTTGCTCGCGGGGTGCGGCGCCCCGCAGCAGACGCCCGCCCCTTCCCCCTCCTCCTCCGGCGTCCCGGCCGCCTATCGCAAGATCACAGCCGAGGAGGCGAAGCGGATGATCGACGCGGGCGGCGTCACCGTCGTCGACGTTCGCCGCGCGGACGAATACGCGCAGTCGCATATTCCGGGGGCCTTGCTCGTGCCCAACGAAGAGATCGGCGCAAACGCGCCGGAGGCGCTGCCGGACAAAGACGCCGTGCTGCTCGTGCATTGCCGCAGCGGCGTGCGAAGCCGGCAGGCCGCCGACAAGCTGCTCGCGCTAGGGTATCAAAATGTATACGACTTTGGCGGCATCGCCGACTGGCCCTACGAGACGGTTTCCGGTTCGTAACGCGCTCACTTTACGCGGAACGACTTGGGCGCGCGGCGGTAGACGAGCGCCAGCGCTGCGGCGATGTAGGCTATCGTAAAGAGGAATACAGCCGTCGTAAATGCGGCGCCGCCGGCTTCAATCTGTAAGCAGAGGAAGCACAGGATGTACATCGCCATGTTGATCGCCGAGAAAAACGGGTTCTTGACCTGTAAGCTCTCCGCATACGGCTGAAAAATGTAATACAGGCACAGGTGGTGAACGGTAAAGAGCACCGACAAGAGCAGGATCGCCGTGCAAAACAGCAACAGCTCCGCCGAAAAGAGGCTCGTGCCGCACAGCAGGCAGAAGGCGGCCGCCGCGAGGCAAACCGCGCCCGCGATCGCAAGGTCGTATAGCGCCACCCGCACCAGGCGGATTTGGAAGTTTTTCAAGATCGTTTTCGGCTCGCGGTATGAAGCGAAGTGCAGCATGTCCTTATCGCAGTTGTAAAACATCGCGCGGCTCGCCTTGTCGGCCACCGTCATGAAGTACATGGTAAAGACGAACGAGGGCAGCATGGCGGTCAGATTCCGGCTGAGCGCTACGGCGACCTCTCTGTTTACCAGCAGCAGCGCGACGGCCGCCGCAAACAGGCCCGCGGCGGTCAACAGGCGGTAATACATCGGGCGCACGAGCTGGCGCCTGTGCCTGGCAAAGAACAGGGCGTTCATGTAGGCGTAGCCCTTTAATTTCTGAAATTTCGCGCTCTCCCCCGCCGCGAGCGCCGCGTCCTTCTCCCGCATCTCGACCTCTTTGAATTGGCCGCTCGTGCCGGAGGACGCCTTGAGCAGCGAGGATAGCAGGAAGTTCAGGTCGATGGAGCGGCTGAACTTTACCTCATAGCCGCGGTATCCCCAGACGATATACCATAGGCTGCTGCATCCCGCCGCCGTGTAAACCGCGACGACGGCGGGATGCAGCAGCGCCGTGCCCAGCGACGGGTTCAATCCCAGCGCCGCCGGTACGTAAGCGCCTGCGAGGCCGACCGTTATCAACACCCAATTGAAAACCATGTTGCGGCTGAGCACCTTGCCCGTACGTTCAAAGAGCATAACCTGAACCGCCTCCCCCATCATGCGGAAGGAGAACAGCATCAGGAAGACGAAAACGCCCTGCAAAGGCGCCGCCCCCAGCAGACGGGCCGCAAGCAGCAGCCAGATCAGGTAATAGGTGAAGAACGGCACGTATTTGTACGCGAGGTGGGTGCGCACGTAGGCGCGCGCGTCCATGTGCAGATACTTGATGCACGTCACCTTGTCTCGCGTCACCGTGAACACCTGGCTATCCCCGAATGCGCCGACGACGCAGCTGAGGAAAAACAAGGCCTGTGCGCCGTAGGCAAACGCCTGAACCGCGAGCACCGGCCGGCTGCCCAACATCGCCGCCAGCGGCAGGACCACCATGCCGAGCAGATAAAGCGGCTTGCCCAAACACTCTACAACCTGCCGGAGGATGATCGCGATCGCCGAGAGCGCGCGCTTGAGGCGCTCGCTTGCATATACGGTATCCGGCATGTATTTCCCGATCCACCATAGACGTCCGAAATAAAAGAGAAAGGCGTTCACCCACAGGGCCGCCCGCATGCGGGTGATCTGCTTTAGCGTCTTAATCATGGCTTTCCTCGTCTTTCAGCAGCTCGATCACCTGCCGTTCAAAGTCCGCGCTGTGTAGCATAGCGTGGTCGACCTGCCGCAGCCGGCCCTCGCTCAGCACCACGATCTCGTCGCACAGGTCGGTGGCGAGCTGCAGGATATGGGTGGAGAACAAGATGATATGGTCGCGCTTGAGCTCGCGCAGCAGCTCCTTCATTTCCAGCGCGACCACCACGTCAAAGGATGTCAGCGGTTCGTCGAGCAGGATGACGGGCGGGCGCGCGATGATGAAGCATAGCATCTGCACCTTGTTTTTCATGCCGTGCGAATAGCCTTTGATCAGACGGTGCCTGTCCTCCGGATCGATCTTTACCATGTCAAAGTACGCGTCGATCTCCCGTTTATTCGCGAGCCCGCCCTCGCTAATGTCCATGTAAAATTTGATGAACTCATATCCCGTCAGAAAGTCCGGTAGCACAGGCGTGGAAAACACGTATCCGATCTGCGCGGGCGTCAGGTCGCGCCGCTCGCCGCTGTCACGGAGGATTACGGCCTCCCCGCCGTCCGCCTGCGTCTCATCGGTCAGGCAATTGAACAGCGTCGTCTTGCCTGCGCCGTTTCTGCCGAGCAGTCCGTATATCTTCCCGCTTTCAAACGTAAACGAACAGTCCCGCAAAACCCGCTTGTTGCCGTATGCTTTTTGGATCTTTGTCAATTCCAGCTTCATGGCTTTCTCCTTTTACGCGCATCTGTTAAAAGCAAAAAGGCACGCCTCGCGTCCATAGCGGCGCAAGTCATGCCTTTAATGTGCATTTGTCAGGTCCTTTTGTTGGGCAGCGTCGTCAACGGCGTTGTCCATCAATCGTTTGCTCCCCCTTTTGATGCGGCTAGCATCTATTATAGACGAATCC
The DNA here is from genome assembly GCA_023404715.1 of Bacillota bacterium. GTDB lineage: Bacteria > Bacillota > Clostridia > Christensenellales > Aristaeellaceae > Beduinella. The sequence goes on from JAEYAR010000088.1 coordinate 33,384, forward strand.
CGAGTGGAACACAAGCGGATGCGTCCATCTTTACATGATCTTTATATGCCGGGGATTTTCCATGGTCCCGCGGGCCATATCTCAACCTGTTTCTTCCTCAAATATTATTTGACAAAAATACATTAAAATGATATAATTTAGTCAAAGAAGATAATGCTTATATTCAGACTCTTGATCGTTAGGGTTAAGGGGATCTTTAATGAAAAGAATGTTCGCTTGTTTAATATTGACAATTTCCATATTCGGCTGTTTCATCTATTCGGAGCTGATTGCAATAAAGACGTCTATTTTGCAATTGGTTGATATTACTGCCTATCAGCAATTGTTTCCCAATCCACTGAAATACATTTCGATATTTGAAATCCTCTCTCTTGTCATTTTGATTGTTTTCCCCTTCATTCTCCTTATTTTTCTGAAAAAGCATCCATAATAAAAGGGGCTGTCAAGCTAGAGTTTTCTGGCTTGACAGTTTCTTTGGCGTCCCTCCTCGTCGCCCACAGGGAGGACATGGCGCGCATCAGCCGCCGCCTCGGACACTCCCGCACATCAACCACGATGGACATTTACGCGCACGCTTACGCTGAAAAAGACGCGGAACTCAGCGGGATAATGAGCCAAATTCTCTATAAAAAAGAGCCCTAACAAGAGCTATAGTGTCCTAAATAGTGTCCTGCATGAAAAACAAGAGAATGAAAACATAAATAAAACCCGTCGAGAAAGCCAACTTTCTCAACGGGTTTCTTGTGGTGTACCTGACAGGAGTCGAACCTGCGGCCTTCAGAGTCGGAGTCTGACGCTCTATCCAGCTGAGCTACAGGTACAGGTGAATACCGACATAGTATATCACAACTCGCCTGTTTTGACTAGCCCCAAAATCACTCGCAGTACCCTTCCCCATACAGCCGATCGTACTGGCAGAGCCATATCGCGTCGAATATCCGCTTTGCCGCTTCGCTGACGTCCGTCTTCCATTTGAACCGGCCTGCCTCGTAGACGAGCGCGTCGTTGGAATCGGGGATGCCGTCCGCCCCCATCCGTTCCAGGTAGGGATCGACCGGTATGCCCGCCTGCCCCAGCACGTACGCGCCGAGCCGGTAGGCCGATATCATCTCCGGCCCTTCTATGTCCAGTCCGTAGTTGTTGTAGATGAGGTAAGGCGTCGTATACAGGCGTCCGTACTGCGCGGCGTCCTGCTCATAGGCCGCGGTATCCACGCCGAAAAGGGATAGATTCGGCGCGTGATCGCCCCACATCAAGACGATGACCGGCCGTTTCTGTCGGTCAAAATAGCGCAGCAGCTTTTTGAGCGCCCTGTCGCTCTCCTTGACGAGGCTCGCATATGTCTCCAGCTGCGCCCGCGCTCCGCCGTCCTCCGGGCCGTCTGTCGAGCGTACCGCCCGGCTGCCGTCCCATTCAAACTCGTACTCCCCGTGGTTTTGAATGGTGACGACGTGCGCAAAAAAGGGTTTTTGCCGGTTGCGGTGCTCGTAGCGGTCGATCAGCTCGTCGTACAGGCATGCATCCGTCACCTGCCAGGCGATCCGCTGCACGGGCTGCTTCATGTCGTCTTCGAATGCCATGTCGTCAAAGCCCATCTGCGCGTATACCCGATCGCGCTCGTAGAACGTACGCGTATAGGGATGGAGCGCCAACGTAAAGTAACCGCTGTCCTTGAGCGCGCTGACGACCGAAGCCGCCCCTTCCAGCGGCACCGTCTGATAGGCCATGCCGACTGTATTTCGCGCAGGGTAGCCCGTGAGCACCTCATATTCGACCTGGCAGGTATTCCCCCCGTAAGAGGGCGAAAGCATGCTGCCGCCCGCGTATGCCGCTTGAATCTCTTTCATATAAGACAGCGGATCTTCCGTGAGCGCAACGCCGGGCAATCCGTTCAGGTCGTAGAGCGATTCGTTCATGATAAAGACGATGTCCGGCAGCGCGTCCGCCTCCGCGCGCGCCGGCGCGGCGGGCAGCGTTTGCAGGGCCGTCTCCACCGCATCGCGCGCATAGCCCTCCGGCTCCGCAGGCGGCAGGGGCATCGTCTTGATGAGCCCCGCCGCGAGCCCGTTCGTCTCGTAGTAATCGTGCGCGATCACCACCTGGTCTGTGCCCGTCATGCGGGCAATCCGGTCGGGCAGGCCCTGCGCCGCCCAAATCGTCGCGCAGGCCATGGACGCGCATAGCGCCGCCCGCAGCAGGGGACGCATGCGCACCGCGTGCCTGCGCAGCAGCAGCACGAGCGCCATACACACGAGCACGCTCACGACGAGCGTAAACGTCGGGATCATTTGAAAATGGTCCGTAATCTGCACGGCCTCTTTGACCAGCAGCACGTCCCCAAATTGAAATACGTCTCCCTTGAGCAGCATTTTGTAGTACTGCACGCCCGCGCAGGCCAGCACCAGCGCCGCCGTCACGCCAAAGGCCGAAGACATCCGTCTGGCCAAACTGAGAAACGTCAAAAAGACGCAGGCGATCAGGCCCGCGCTGCATACAAACGCGCCGGGCGCGCCCTGCGCCCATCGAAGGGCGTGCGCGAAGCCGTCGCGCGCGATGGCCTCGGCCATGTACTCCAGGAGTATGCCGCAGGCGGCCGATGCGCCCACCGCCGCGCTTAGGCCGGCGATCCGCGGCGCTTTTGTGATTTTTTGCTTGTCCATACCAGATATCCTCTGCTTCGTGCTTTCTCATTCTCTATAATAGACGAGTGCACATGCCCATTCGCTCACGGTCTAGGGCGCTTTGTTAAGATTTTGTAAATCAACGCCCCTTATTGTAACCAATCCCGCGTCTGGGCGCAAGCCCCTCTTCGCATGAAAAAAGGCGGCTCATCCGAGCCGCTCAGCGTGCAAAATGATCCTTACTTTGCATGATTCAGCACTTTTCGCTCACCAGCGGCGCCAGCCGCATCAGCGCGCGCACGTAAATCAAAAGACTGCGCTTGAACGAGGGGATGTGCAGCGCCTCGTCCGGCTGATGCGCGCCGCCGTGCCCCGGCGGCAGGATGGCGGATAGGCCGCTACCCGCGCCGGGTATCGAGGGGCCGAATGTGACGGCCCGGGGCAACACGTGCGAATACGTGCCGCCTCCCATCACGAACGCCTCGCGCGCGTCCCCCGTCTCCTCGCGGTATACGTCCATCATGCACCGGACGAGCGGGTCGTCCCGTTCGATGTAGAACGCCTCGCGCGCGCAGGCGTCCCGCAGCGTCAAGCCGCTGTCTGCGGCAAAGGCGCGGACGCGCCGTTCCACCTCGTCCCCTGTGAGCGAGCGGGGGAACCTCGCGTCGAGCGATAGCGTCAAGAGGCCCGAGCGCACCTCCAATACGCTGCCGACCATCGTCAACGGGCCGAATACAGGATCCTGTACGTTTAATCCGCAGGCTGTGCCGAAGTCGTCTTGCATCGCCAGCGCGAGCGCATTTACGGCGCTTTGGTCGCGCCCTTCGAGCGCCTTCGCGTCCCGCAGCGCGAAGAGCAAGCGCCGCACGGCGTTGTCGCCCCCCTGCGGAAAGGCCGCATGACCGCTCTTCCCCTGCGCGTGCAACCGCACGCCGCCCTCCAGCGCTTCGATTCGGATGCCCTGGCCCCCGATTTGCGCCTCTAACGGTGAGGCCTCAATGCCATCGATCTCGATCCACGCGTGATCCGGGATGAGGTTCGGCGCGCCGCCGCCCGCGCTGGCGCGGATATGCTCCACGGGCGCGCAAAGCGTGGCGTTAAAATGTCCCATCTGGCCGTAGCAGACCGGGTAATCGCAGTCCGCCACCAGGGTCAAATCCGGCGCGTCGCCGTGTCCGGCAAAATACCGCATGTCCGCCATGCCCGTTTCCTCCGACGTGCCCATGAGCAGGCGCACGCCGCAGGGCAGTTTGACGTTCAATTCCCGCAAGCATTTCATCGCGTACAGCCCGAGCACCGCGGCCGCCTTGTTGTCCTGGCTGCCGCGGCCGATGACGTATTCCCCGGCGCGCGAGAGCGCGAAAGGCGGGTATTGCCATTGCTCGCCCGCGGGCACGACGTCCAGATGCGCCGCGATGCCGATGCTCGGATGCGCCGGCCCCATCGAGGCGACGGCGCAGTAACCGTCTACGTCCTGGGTTTCAAACCCCAACCGCCGGGCGATCTCAAGGCCGCGGTCGAGCGCCTCGCGGCAGGCGGGGCCGAAGGGCGCGCCCGGCTTCCCCGCCGTCTCGTCGCTTACGCTCGGAATTTTTACGAGCGCCTCCAGGTCCGCGATCATCGATTGCTCCTGTGCGTCTATCCAATCCGCCAGTTCCTTCTTCATCGTCGTTCCTCCCGATTGACAAGCTTACGCGCTTGTTGTATGATGGTGCGGCTGCTTTGTTCCTTTATTTTATCACGCGCCCCGCCGGCGCGCAAGGAGGCTATTCGCTTGGAAAACGATCTGGGACGCGACGACGTAGGCCGCCTCGTGCGCGCCATCGCGGTGCCGAGCATGCTCGCGCAGTTCGTCAGCGTACTGTACAGCATCGTCGATCGCATGTACATCGGCCATATCGCCGGCATCGGCGACCTCGCGCTGGCCGGCGTGGGCGTATGCGGGCCGGTCGTCACGATGATCGGTTCCGTCGCCTCGCTGGTCGGCATCGGTGGCTCGCCGCTCATGAGCATCCGTATGGGCGAAGGCGATGAAAAGGCCGCGCGGGCAATCCTCGCCAACGCCTTTTTCATGCTCTGCCTCTTCTCCGCGCTGATCGTCGGCTGCGTGCTCCCCCTGCGCCGTCCGATGCTTTTGCTCTTCGGCGCGAGCGCGGCCACGCTGCCCTTTGCGGACGCTTACTTCTCCGTCTACGTGCTGGGCACGCTCTTCGCGCTGCTCGCGACGGGCCTCAATTCCTTCGTCGTCGCGCAGGGCTTCGCCAAGAAGGCCATGATGTCCGTCGTGCTCGGCGCCGTGCTCAACATCGCCCTCGACCCCGTCTTTATCTTTCTGCTGAACCTGGGCGTCCGCGGCGCCGCGCTCGCGACCGTCCTGTCCCAATTGGCCAGCTGCGCCTACGTGCTGCGCTTCCTGCTCGGCAAACGTGCCGCCGTGCGCATCACCTTTCGCGGCTACTGTCTGCGTACGGCAGGGCGCATCCTCGCGCTCGGTTTCACACCCTTTTGCATCATCGCGGTCGACAACGTGATGATCATCGCCATGAACGCGGTGCTCCAGCGCTACGGCGGCGCGGGGCAGGGCGACCTGCTGATCACTTGCGCGACCATCGTGCAAAGCTTCATGCTCGTGGTCACCATGCCCCTGGGCGGCATCAGCGGCGGCACCCAGGCGATACTGGGCTTCAACTACGGCGCGCGCAGGACCCAGCGCGTGCTCATGGCGCAGCGCCATATCTTTCTCTTTTGCATCGCCTACACCGCCGTGATGTTCGTCCTCGCCCGCCTGTGCGGCCCCTTGTTCGTCCGCCTTTTTACCGCCGACCCCGCGCTCAGCGAAAAATCGCTTTGGGCCATCCGCGTATGCACGCTCGCCCTGATACCGCTCGGCGTGCAGTATGAAATCGTCGATGGGTTCACGGCCATCGGCCAGGTGCGCTATTCCCTGCCCCTATCCTTCTGGCGCAAGGCGGTGTACTTCGTATCCCTGTTCGCGCTGCCGGCTGCATTCGGCGCGGAAGCCGCCTTCTACGCGGAGCCGATCTCCGACGTGCTGGGGCCCCTATGCTCTATCGCCGTCTACCTCCTGGTCATGAAGAATATCCTCCGTCGTAGAGAGATGACGCAGGAACCCTCATGAGATAAACGCTGTACAAGGCAGAAATCAGGATGAGCACGGCGCTGGAGATGATGTGTGAACCATCGCTGCCCTTCACGGCAAATGCGCTCATTGCGTTGATCGCCGCATGGGTGAAGATGCACGGCAACAGGTTCCCGGCTTTCAAGCATATCTGCGTGAACAGATAACCGATCGCCGTTGCATAGATCATTTGCAGCACCGTCGGCAAGAGCCCCGCGCCGGAGAGCAGATTGACCGCGTGTCCCATGCCAAATGTCAGGCTTGAGATGACGACCGCCTGTTTTACGCTCTTCTTCGCAAGCGCCCTGAACAAAAGCCCTCTAAAGATTGTCTCTTCGAGAAAGCCGACACAGCACATGCTGATCACATACAGCGCCGTCTCGACCTTACCAAACCGAAACGCGACGCCGTTCCAAAGGTTGCTGGTCGAAAGGATCAACAGCGGAATAAAGTATAAATAGCTGCGACCCTTCATCCCTTTCGGCAGCCCCAGCCCATAATAGGCTTGCAGGCCGTTTCGCCTCACCCAGATAAAAAGAAAAGCAGACAAGGTCACGCTGACCGGCAGCGTCACGCTTTTCATTACACCGATGCGCTCTGAAATGCCGTCCGCCAGCGACATGCCGACGACATATAGCGTAATCCAAGCGAGCGCTAACCGCAGTTCATTTCTGGGTCTCATCTTTTCCATGGTCCGCTCCCTCCTCCATCGAGTAGATCAAGCCCCGAAGCGCACTTTGCAGCAGCCGGATTGCCTGCGTTTCGTCATAATGCATCGCGTTGTTGGCGAGCATACTGGCGAGGCCGTGTGCAAGCAGAAAAACGCCAATAAATATCTCTTTCGCCTGAGACACGTCTGTATTGATCGCCAACGCGAGCGTCCTTAGGATCGGTTCGAGCTCTACGTCGTCCATCAGGTCCGACAGTTTCCTGTTTGAAAATCGATTGGATTGAAAGAGAAATCGGAAAAGATTAGGTTCCTTGTCGGCAAACTGGATGTACAAAAGCCCGATCTCCAGCATAGGCGATGCGTAGCGCCCGCGTACATCCATTATATACGCGGTGTGGAACGCATCGGCCCTTTGGTACGCGGCTAACTTTAACGCCTCAATCGTCGAAAACTGGTAGAGCACCGGCTGCGTGGAACAGTTCAGCTTTTCCGCAACCGCCCTTGCGTTAATCTTTTCATAGCCCTCGTCACGAGCGATTTGAAATGCGGCTTCTACGATCGTTTCACCCGTCATCTTTGTTTTCGGCGGCATATAGACTCTCCTCTCAATAACACGCGTTATATAACAAGTGTTATTGTACAACGCCTAAAAGACTTTGTCAATCCCCCATGTCTTTGATCATAAAAAGACCGGCGAACCGTGACCGCAATCACGCTCCGCCGGCCTTTTTGTATGAAGCCGCGCTCGCCTTACGGCAGCGGGTTGCCCGCCGCCAGGTACAGCCGGTACCACTCCTGCCGGGTAAGCTCTACCTCAAACGCCTTGCAGATGTCCCGCAGGCGCTGTTCATTCATCGTACCCACGATCGTCTGAATGCGCGCCGGATGGCGCATGATCCAGGCGACGGCGATCGCCGAATCCGTCACACCCTTCTCGCTGGCGATCATTTGAATCTCCTCATTCAGCTTTGCGTACTTCTCGCAGCCGAGGAACACGCCCTCGAACATGCCATATTGGAACGGGGACCACGCCTGAATGGTGATGTCGTTGAGGCGGCAATAGTCGAGCACGCCGCCGTCGCGCACGACCGCGTGGTCCGAATGGATGTTCACGTTGACGCCCGCGTCCACCATCCCCGTGTGGGCGACGCCGAACTGCAGCTGGTCGATGAGGATTCTGTGCGGCATGTGCTTTTGCAGCAGGGCCATCTGCGCCGCGTTCTGGTTGCTCACGCCAAAGGCGCGCACCTTGCCCGTGCGGTGCAGCGTGTCAAACGCCTCGGCGACCTCCTCGGGCTCCATCAGGGCGTCCGGTCGGTGCAGCAGCAGGATGTCAAGGTAGTCCACCGCAAGGCGCGAGAGGATGCCGTCCACCGCCTCCAGGATATGCGCCTTCGAGGCGTCGTAATAGCCCTTGCAGATGCCGCATTTGCTCTGCACCAGCATCTTGCCGCGCAGGCCGGGGTTTCGCCCCAGCACCTTGGCAAACAACCGCTCCGACTCGCCGCCGCCGTAGATGTCCGCGTGGTCGAACAGGTCGATCCCCTGCTCCACCGCCAGGTTCACGATCCGCTCCGCCTTTTCCACCTCCAGGCCCGCCATGCGCATGCAGCCAAAGGCGATCGGCGCGCTGTGCAACGTGGTGCCTCCCAGCTTGATCTTCTTCATGTTCACGTTTCCTTTCTCATTTAGCATCTAATTCATCCTCGCATGGCGTCCCCGCGCAAGCAAAGCACCCCGCGCAAGCATAGCGAGCACGCACCCCGGACCCGCGCCGCACACCCCGTAACCCACGCAAGCAAAGCGAGCGCGCACCCCGGACCCGCGCAAGCAAAGCGAGCGCGCACCCCGGACCCGCGCCGTACACCCCGTAACCCGCGCAAGCAAAGCGAGCGCGCACCCCGGACCCGCGCCATACACCCCGTAACCCGCGCAAGCAAAGCGAGCGCGCACCCCGGAGGGGCTTGGGGAGGCCGCCGCCGCCCCAAATGCAAACAAATCCAGCGACATGCGCGGTGGATTTGCGCGCTTTTTGCGTAGCGCCAGCGGAGCGAAAAGGGTACCCGCACCTGAGGCCGCCCGCAAAATCCCGCAGGATTTTGAGGCCGAATCCCCCGTCCCCGAGGGGGTGGCAGTGGCGGGGGGCCCTTCCCCCGCCACAAGGCGGCAGCCTTTCACCGACCCCCCCGTAAGCCCCGTGACAAAATACTTTTGCAGGT